>JAJYRV010000364.1 GCA_021793935.1 Actinomycetes bacterium
CGCCGGAGGCGATGAGGGGGCACGTGGTGGCCGTCCGGAGGGCCCGGAGCATTTCCAGGTCGAAACCCTCCTTCGTGCCGTCGGCGTCGATGGAGTTCAGGAGGATCTCCCCGACCCCCGCCGCCTGCGCTTGCACCGCCCAGTCGACCGCATCGATTCCCGCGCCGCGTTTGCCCCCGTGGGTGGTCACGTCGAAACCGCTGTTCCCCGCCTCGCCGCGGCGGGCGTCGATGGAGAGCACGAGCGCCTTGGAGCCACATTCGCGGGCGATCTCGGTGAGGAGTTCGGGTCGGGCGATCGCGGCGGTGTTCACCGAAACTTTCGCCGCGCCCGCCGCGCGGAGCCGGGCCGCGTCCGCGGCGCTGCGCACCCCGCCCCCGACCGTGATCGGAACGCTGATCTCCGCGGCGAGGGTGGTCAGGGTGTCCAGGGTGGTGGAGCGTCCCTCCAAGGTTGCCGAAACGTCGAGGAAGGTGAGCTCGTCGGCGCCCTCGGTGACGTACCGGTGCGCGAGTTCGACGGGGTCCCCCGCATCTTGCAGGTTAGCGAACTTCACGCCTTTGACGACCCGCCCGCCGTCGAGGTCGAGGCAGGGGATGACGCGGATGGGGTCTCTCATCAGGAGTCTCCTTCGAGGCTGGTGGTGGCGAGGACGTCGATGATGAACACGACCGTGTCGGAACCGAACGCGGCCTCGGGTGGGGCGATAATCATGATCTGGGAGCCGACCGTCGCATCGGACAGGCCGTCCTGCCAGGCGGGGATGAGGCCAGTGAAGGGGATTGCGGGTGGGGCGAGTTTCTCACCCCAGGTGGAGTCGAACTCTTCCCCGCTCGACCACTCCACGCTCGTGTAGTGGGCGGTGAGGGAACCGCCCTCTTGGATCTGGGGGCCCTCGCCCTTGATGAGGGTGACCACGCGCAGCTGCGAGGGCGGATCCTCGTCGGGGATCTTCACCTTCGGCCGGCCGTCCTCGGCGCGAGTGACCTCGGGGAGCTTCGCGGCGTCCTCCGGGGGGTCGCCTTCTTCGCCCCATGCCTGGGAGTGCAGCACGTCGTACACGACGACGACGGGTTCGGGCCGCGTCACCGTCCCCTGGCTGAGGTAGAGCAGCCGGGTGCCTTCCTTCTTGCCCAGGAGTTCCTCGTACAGGGGCCCGGCCTCCTCAGTGAGGGTGAGGGAGCGCGGTTCGCGGGCATAGGATTCGTCGACGACCTCGCCGGTGCTCGCGGACAGGGCGACGAAGGACAGGAGCACCGGGTCGTCCTCCTCCAGGGTCTTGCCCTCCCCCTCGATGAGCACGTCGGTGGAAGGTGCGCGGATTTCCAGGGGCGCGTCGAAGGCGACCTGTGGGCGGCGTCCGAACTCCCCCGTCACTTCGATCTCGTGGGTTTCCTCGGCCGGTTCCGGCGCGCAGGCGACGAGCACGGCAAGCCCCAGTAGGGCGGCGAGCAACGCGGCGTGGAGTCGGCGCAGCGTGGGGGCGGGGTCAGGTCGCACGGAGCTATTGTATTCCGCCGCGCCCGGGTTATTCAGCCTCGAGGAGGCGGATGAGCTCATCCACACGTTCGTCGCTCGCGGCGAACGGGTCGGTGCACAGCACCGTCCGGCCCGCGTAGTCGTTCACTTTCAGGTGCACCCAGTCCACGGTGTAATCGCGGCGGTGGGCGGTGGCGGCGGTGACGAAGTCGCCGCGGAGTTTCGCCCGGGTCGTCTGTGGAGGGGTGGCGGTAGCCTCGAGGATCTCCTCCTGCGATACCAGGCGCTGGGCAAGGCCGCGGTCCATGAGTTTGTTGAAGATGCCACCGCTGGCGACGTCGTGGTAGGCGAGGTCGAGGCGGCGTACCCGGGCGTCGTCGAGGGGGACGTCTTTTCCTTCTCGGTACCGGTCGATTAGGCGTTTCTTGATCGCCCAATCTAGTTCGGTCTCGATCGCCCGGTAATTCCCGCTTCGCACCGCGTCCAGCCCGCGCTGCCACAGGTCGAGCACCCATGCGTCGTGGGCTCCGTAGCCGTGGGCCTCGACGAAGGTGCGAGCACGGTCCAGGTAGGCCTCTTGCGCGCCGAGGGCGGTGGTGCTGCGCCCGGAGACGAGTTCCAGGGGCGCTGCCCCGGAGAGGTCGTGGGAGATGGTGCGGATCGCGGCCACCGGGTTGTCGATCTCCAGGTCGGTCAGCGGGGTACCCGCCTCGAGCATGCGGATGATGATGTCGGTCATCCCCACCTTGAGCATCGTCGAGGCGTGCGACATCGAGGAATCCCCGGAAATGACGTGCAACCGGCGGTACTTATCGGGGTTCGCGTGCGGTTCATCCCGGGTGTTGATGATCGGCCGGGACCTCGTGGTGGCCGAACTCGTCGCCTCCCACATGTGATCCGAGCGCTGGGAGAAGGTGTAGCGGGTGCCCGATTCGTCCGTGAAGATATGCCCAGCGCCGGTGAGGATCTGGCGGGTGATGAGGAAGGGGATGAGCTGGTTGGTGGTGCGGGAGAAGTCGGCGCGGCGGCGCAGGAGGTAGTTCTCGTGGCAGCCGTAGGAGTTGCCGGCGGAGTCGAGGTTGTTCTTGAACAGGTGGATCTCCCCGGGCACCCCGTCGGCGGTAAGTTTCTCCGCGGCGTCGGCAGCGAGTTCGGCGAGGATCACCTCGCCGGCCTTGTCGTGGATGAGGAGCTGGCGGATGTCGTCGCATTCCGCTGTGGCGTACTCCGGGTGGGAGCCGACGTCGAGGTAGAGCCGCGAACCGTTGCCGAGGAATACGTTGGAGGATCTCCCCCAGGCGACGACTTTGCGGAACAGGTAGCGGGCGACCTCTTCGGGGCTGATCGGGCGGGTGGGTGAGTTGTAGGTGAGCCCGAATTCTGTTTCCAGGCCGAAGATTCGCCTACTCAGATTCCTCACCGTCTTCCCGTAATAGTTCTTCTAACGCCGCCGCGGACAGCCGCCGGAACGCGCGGCGGGCCCGGGCCCGGTCGAGGACCGCCGCTTCGATCCGCTCCACGGGGATCTTTCGCCGTTCCCCGCTCTCGGAGCGGCCGAGGGTGCCGATCGCGAGTTTCGCCGCC
>JAJYRV010000365.1 GCA_021793935.1 Actinomycetes bacterium
CCGCGGAAGATGTCCGCGAACTTCGAGGCGAGCACGACCCGGAAGCCGTAATCCTTCAGCGCCCACACCGCGTGTTCACGGGAGGAGCCGGTGCCGAAGTCGGGGCCGGCCACGAGCACGGAACCGGACTTGTAGGCCTCCTGGTTGAGGATGAAGTTCGGGTCCCGGCGCCACGCGGCGAACAGCGCGTCGTCGAACCCCGTGCGGGAGACCCGCTTGAGGTAGACCGCGGGGATGATCTGGTCGGTGTCGACGTTGCTGCGGCGCAGGGGCACGCCGATCCCGGTGTGAGTGGTGATCTTCTCCATTGCTCTCTCCTTAGGCGCTGAGCTGCGCAGCGGTGTCTACGAGATCCGACGGCGAGGAGAGGGTTCCCCGGATCGCCGTCGCCGCCGCGACGAGCGGCGATACCAGGTGGGTACGCCCGCCCGCGCCCTGGCGGCCTTCAAAGTTTCGGTTCGACGTCGATGCGCACCTCTCCCCGGGAACGAGCTGGTCGGGGTTCATTCCCAGGCACATCGAGCAGCCCGCGTTGCGCCATTCCGCGCCGAAGGCGAGGAACACCTGGTCGAGCCCTTCGGCTTCGGCCTGAAGGCGCACCCGGGCGGAGCCGGGCACGACGAGCACTTTGACGTCGTCGGCCTTCTTCTGGCCCGCGAGGACGTCGGCGACGGCCCGGAGATCCTCGATCCGCCCGTTCGTGCACGAGCCGATGAAGACGGTGTCGACGGCGATCTCCCGCAGCGGGGTGCCCGCCTCGAGTCCCATGTATTCCAGTGCGCGTTCGGCGGCGACGCGTTCGTTCTCGTCGTTGATCTCCTCGGGGTTGGGAACGTTCGAGGACAGCGGCAGGCCCTGGCCGGGGTTCGTGCCCCAGGTGACGAACGGTTCGAGTTCGCTCGCATCGAGGGTGACTTCGGCGTCGAATTCGGCGTCGTCGTCGGTGCGCAGTGAGCGCCAGTATTCGACGGCCGTGTCCCACTCCTCCCCTTCCGGCGCATGCGGGCGGCCCTTGATGTACTCGAAGGTGGTCTCATCGGGGGCGACCATCCCCGCGCGTGCGCCGGCTTCGATCGACATGTTGCAGATCGTCATGCGCCCTTCCATCGAGAGCGATTCGATCGCCTCGCCGCGGTATTCGAGCACGTAGCCCTGACCCCCGCCGGTGCCGATCTTGGCGATGACGGCGAGGATGATGTCTTTCGCGGTCGTGCCTTCACGCAACTGGCCGTTGACGGTGATCGCCATCGTCTTGAACGGGGTGAGCGGGAGGGTCTGGGTGGCGAGCACGTGCTCGACCTCAGAGGTGCCGATCCCGAACGCGAGCGCCCCGAAGGCCCCGTGGGTGGAGGTGTGGGAGTCTCCGCACACCACCGTCATGCCGGGCTGGGTGAGCCCGAGCTGCGGGCCGACGACGTGCACGATGCCCTGATCGGCGTCACCGAGGGAGTGGATGCGAACGCCGAACTCCTCGACGTTCTCCCGCAGGGTGTCGATCTGGATCCGCGAGGTCTTATCCGCGATCGGCAGGTCGATGTCCAGGGTCGGGGTGTTGTGGTCCTCCGTCGCGATCGTGAGGTCGGGGCGGCGAACCTTGCGTCCGGCAAGGCGCAGACCTTCGAACGCTTGCGGACTCGTCACCTCGTGCACGAGGTGGAGGTCGATGTAGAGAAGGTCGGGTGCGCCGTCTTCACCCTTTCGGACGACGTGATCTTCCCACACCTTCTCGGCTAAGGTCTTGCCCATCCCCTTGCCAGCCTTTCTCCTACTAACTCGCTCCAATTTGCGTCTCATGAGTTGAGACGGCAATATTGCCTTATGGACAACTCTAGCGGAGTCGGCGTACTTGACAAAGCCTCGCTCGTTCTCGGCGCTCTCGAGGCGGGACCCATGACCCTCGCGCAACTCGTCGCGAGCACTCATCTCGCCCGCCCGACGGCGCATCGCCTCGCCGTGGCGCTCGAGCACCACCGGTTCGTCTCTCGGGACATGCAGGGCCGGTTCATTCTCGGCCCGCGGCTGGCAGAGCTCGCCTCGGCGGCGGGTGAAGACCGGCTGCTCGCCGCGGCGGCAACGGTCCTCGTCGCGCTGCGTGATCACACCGGCGAGAGTGCCCAGCTCTATCGGCGCCAGGGGGAGCAACGCATCTGCGTCGCCGCGGCGGAGAAGCAGATGGGGCTGCGCGATTCCATCCCCGTGGGGGCCACGCTCACGATGCTCGCGGGTTCTGCCGCGCAGATCCTGCTCGCGTGGGAGGAACCCGATCGGCTGCACCGGGGGCTGCACGGCGCGAAGTTCACCGCGACGATCCTTTCCGGTGTGCGCCGCCGCGGGTGGGCGCAATCCGTTTCCGAGCGGGAGGTCGGGGTCGCTTCCGTCTCCGCGCCGGTGCGCGGCCCCTCGGGGCGCGTGATCGCCGCGGTCTCGATCTCCGGGCCGGTCGAGCGGATGAGCCGCCAGCCGGGTCGGTTGCACGCGGCCTCGGTCGTTGCCGCGGCGAACCGCCTCAGCGAAGTGATGCGGAAGGCCGAGGAGCAGGGCTGACCTCGGCCGCGGGCGGGCGTTAGTTCACGCTGCGCTCGAGGCGCAGTGGTCTGATGAAGAAGGCGAGCGCGAGCCCCAAGGCGCTGATGATGCCCGCCACGAGGAATGAGATATTCACTCCGTGAATGAGCCCGGAGACCCCGTGGGTTTCGGGGTCGAGCGCGGCGCTGGTCATGATCGTCACGAGCACCGCGGTGCCCATCGACGCCGCCACCTGGCGCATCGTATTGTTCATCGCCGTGCCGTGCGGGATCAGCGATCGGGGCAGTTCGTTCAGCGCCGCGGTCGTCACCGGCATGAGCACCATCGCCGTACCGAGCATGCGCGCGGCGTTCACCGCCGCGATGTACGCGAACGAGGTATCGGCGTCGAGAATCGTGTACATGAACGAGGTGACCGTGATCGCCGCCATCCCGATGAGCGCGAGCCCCTTGGCCCCGTAGCGATCGAAGAGCCGGCCGGTGAACGGGGAGCTCAATCCCATGACGGCGGCCACACGAAGCAGC
>JAJYRV010000366.1 GCA_021793935.1 Actinomycetes bacterium
CCGATCTGTGAAACTGTGGTCGCCCGGGGTCCGCGACGGCGTCCAACCGGGTTCGGAGTACCACCACGTGGAGTATTTCGGGCCCATCCTCGGGATCATGACGGCAGCGACGCTGACCGAGGCCCTCGAGTACGTCAACGAGGTCGACTACGGGCTCACCAGCGGCATTCACTCCATCGACGCCGAAGAGGTGCGCCAGTGGCTCGATTCGGTACAGGCGGGCAACCTCTACGTGAACCGAGGGATCACCGGCGCGATCGTGCGCCGGCAGTCGTTCGGGGGATGGAAGAAGTCCGCGATCGGGCCCGGCACAAAAGCGGGCGGACCCAGTTACCTGTTTGGCCTGGGAACCTTCACCGACGCCGCCCCCAGCGAGGCGACCGGCCGCGACCTGCGCCCCCACGCCGAGGAGTTGCTCCGCGCGGCAGAAGAAACCGGCGTCGTCGGCGCGGATCTTGATTGGTTGCGCGCCGCGCTCGGCACCGACTCCCGGGCCTGGCAGGAAGAGTTCGGGCTCGCCCGGGACGCCTCGGGCCTGGACGTGGAACGAAATCTCCTGCGTTACCGCCCCACCGACGTGACGATCCGCCTGTGCGAGAGCGCGCACCCGCGGGAGTCGATCCGGGTGCTCGCCGCAGCCCTGGCAGCCGGTGCCCGCCCGGTGATCTCCACACCGCGGGCCCTGCCCCGCCCGGTGGCGGGCGTGCTCGAGGGGGCCGGGGCCTGCGTTCGGTACGACGACGAGGCGGGCTGGCGTGAACACCTCGGCGAACTCGCGGCACGATCAGGGCCCGATTCGGCGCACCGAGTGCGCATCGTCGCCGGTGAGGACCGCCGTGAGCGGGAGGCCGAGGTGTACGAGGCGACCGGCGGCAAACCGGATATCGCCGTGTACGGCTCACCGGTCGTGAGCGCGGGGCGGGTGGAAATGCTCCCCTACCTGCGGGAGCAAGCGGTCTCGCTCACCGCGCACCGGTTCGGTACACCGAACAAACTTGCCTGGGAGGTGATCTGATCGCCCCAACGGGCGAATAATCTGCGCCTGCCACCGCCGGGTGGCGCGCGAGGACCCCACTCGCGCACTTTCACAGAACGGGACAATGATGTCCGACCAAATGTACCTGTACATCGCATTAGGCCTGTACTTCGCAGGGATGCTCGCGATCGGCTACTCCGCGTATCGCCGGACCTCCGGTCACGAGGACTACATGATCGGCGGGCGATCCCTCCCGCCATGGGTCGCGGCCCTGAGCGCCGGCGCCTCAGATATGTCCGGGTGGCTGATCATGGGGCTGCCCGGAGCGGTCTACGCCGCGGGTCTCATCGAAGCGTGGATCGCGATCGGCCTCACGCTCGGCGCGTATTTCAATTGGCTATTCGTCGCCCCGCGCCTGCGGGCGTATACCGAGGTGGCGCGTAACTCGATCACCATCCCCTCATATTTTGAGAACCGGCTCCGTGATGACACTCGGCTGCTGCGGATTCTCTCCAGCCTCGTGATCCTCGTGTTCTTCACCCTGTACGTGTCCTCGGGGATGGTCGCCGGCGGGGTGTTCTTCGAGAGCTCGTTCGGATCGAACTACCTGGCCGGGATGGTCATCGTCACGAGCGTCACCCTCGCCTACACGCTGTTCGGCGGCGTCAGCGAAGCGGCGAGTCTGATCCGGGAACTCGAGCCCAGCCACTTCAGCTTCGCGGGCGGGACCGCGCTCACCTCCGCGACCTTCATCGGCATCGTGTCCGGGCTCGCGTGGGGGCTGGGTTACTTCGGACAACCGCACATCATCGTGCGTTTCATGGCGCTGCGCAAACCGGCCGAAGCGAAGAGCGCCCGCCGGATCGGGGTGACGTGGCAGATCGTCTCCCTCACCGGCGCGGTGTTCTCCGGGCTCGTGGGTGTCGCATTCATCGCTCGAGAAGGAATTGATCTGGGCAATCCCGAGACGATCGTGCTGGTGATGTCACAGACCCTGCTGCACCCCCTCGTCGCCGGCCTCGTGCTTGCCGCGGTGCTCGCAGCGATCATGAGCACGTTCTCCTCCCAGTTGATCGTGTGTTCCTCAGCGCTGGTCGAGGATCTGTACAAGGTGTTCGCGCGCAGGCCACCCTCGGAGCGCGCATTGGTGCGCCTCGGACGCGCCTGCGTGCTTGCGGTCGCGATCATCGCCGCGGTCCTGGCGATCAACCCCAACGACACGATCCTTGGTCTCGTCGGGTTCGCCTGGGCGGGCTTCGGCGCCGCGTTCGGGCCGATCATCCTGCTCAGCCTGTTCTGGCGCAGACTCACCAACTGGGGCGCGTTCGCGGGGATCTTCGTGGGATCGGTGACCGTGTTCATCTGGTCCGCCTTCGATACCACCGGGCTCTACGAACTCGTGCCCGGGTTCGCGCTCGGCCTGGCGGCCGCGATCGGGGTGAGCCTCTGGACGTATGAGCGGGGCAAGCACAATGAGGTGATTCAACAGGAGTTCGACGACACCGGGGAGATGCTCGTCGGGGTGATCCGCACCAAGCAGCTCCCCTAGCCGCAGCCGGAATACGGGGCGCGCTCGGCGGGAGTTTCCCAGATGGGCGCGCCCCTGATCGGGCTACTTACTGATCGCGAGCTTCATCGCACCGGTTTCGGCGGCACGTTCGAAGGTGTCGTAGGCCTCCATCATGTCCTGCAGTTTGAACCGGTGGGTGACGAACTGCTCGGGGGTGAGCTTGCCCTGCGCGACGAGTTTGAGCAGCATCGGCGTCGTCGTGGCGGACACGAGACCGGTGGTGATCGCGATGTCCTTGATCCACAGATCCTGGATCGGAAGATCCACCGACTCCCCGTGCACCCCCACGTTAGCGAGCGTCCCACCGGGACGGAGGATCTCCACGCACATGTCGAACGTTGCGGGGATACCTACAGCTTCCACCGCGGTGTCCACGCCGAGCCCGTCCGTCATCGCAAGAACCTGGTCCTTCCAGTCCGCAGCACCGCTGTTGACACTATCGGTGGCGCCGAACTGTTTGGCAATCTCCATCCGGTTATCATCGAAGTCGATCGCGA
>JAJYRV010000367.1 GCA_021793935.1 Actinomycetes bacterium
CAGATTCGCACGAGCCTCCACCCCGCGGCCAAGGTCGGTGAAGAACGGGTTTGCGAGGTCGAGGACCACCAACCCGATGCTTCGGGATTTCCCGGCGCGCAGTTGCCGCGCGGCGTCGTTGCGCACGAATCCGAGATCGGCGATCGCTGTTTTGACTCGTTTGACGGTCGCCGCTGAAACCTTCTCGGGGTGGTTGAGCACGTTCGAGACCGTCCCCACCGACACCCCTGCTCGTTTCGCAACATCACGCACACTCGCAGACACGCGCGTTTCCCTACTTTCCCTTACCCAAGTCCATGCAGCGTTGCTGGCTCATCTCAAGTCCTTCACCAGGCGCATCATCGATTGTTTCTTCGACTTGACACTAATACAAACTGCATGTCAGGCTACCAGCAAGCTTGAAACGATTCAGCACAACGCTCGATGCAGCGAAGCAAAAGAGGAACCGATGTCAATGAGGAAGTCTTCAGATTTGAGCGCAGAGCCCGCTCCAATCTTGCAGTTACGTGACATACGTAAGACTTTTGGCTCCGTCGTAGCCCTGCGCTCCGGATCGCTCACTGTCGACCGCGGTTCGATCCACGCGCTCATCGGCGAGAACGGCGCGGGAAAGTCCACTCTCGTGAAGATCGTCGCTGGTCTTTATCAGCGAGATTCCGGGGACTTCATCTTCGACGGCGAACCGGTGGATTTCACCTCGACGGCCGAATCCAAGAGCGCGGGGATCGCCGTCATCTATCAGGAACCGACGCTCTTTCCCGACCTCTCAGTCACCGAGAACATCTTCATGGGGCGCCAACCCGTGGGTAAGTTCGGCCGGATCGACCGAGCGGCAATGCGGAAAGAAGCGACTGAACTGTTCAAACGGCTCGGGGTCGATATCGACCCGGACCGCCCCGCGGAAGGCCTCTCGATCGCGGACCAGCAGGTCATCGAAATCGCGAAAGCGGTCTCGTTGGACGCAACACTCCTCATCATGGACGAACCCACGGCGGCGTTGTCAGGAGTGGAAGTTGAACGCCTGTTCACCATTGCCCGTGCGCTGCGCGATGAGAATCGGGGCCTCGTATTCATTTCCCATCGCTTCGAGGAGATCTTCGAACTCTGCGACACGGTGACGGTGCTCCGTGATGGCACCTATATCGACACCACCCCGATCGCGGACACCAGCACCGACGACCTCGTCACCCAGATGGTCGGGCGGGAAGTGAACGAACTCTTCCCCAAGATCGACACGACCCCGCGCGACGTGGTGCTCGAAGTTGAGAACCTCTCCCAGACCGGGGTGTTCAACGACATCAGCTTCAACGTCCGCAGCGGAGAGATCGTCGCCCTCGCGGGTCTCGTCGGGGCCGGGCGCAGCGAGGTCGCACGGGCGATCTTCGGTGTCGACCCGTACGAATCCGGAACCGTGAAACTGTTCGGGCAGAAACTTCCCAAGCAGCAGCCCCGAGCGGCGATGGCCGCGGGCATGGCGCTCGTTCCCGAAGACCGCCGCAACCAGGGCCTCGTGATCGACGCGCCTGTCAGCCGCAACATCACCCTCGCGATCCGCAGGAAACTCACCAAGCTCGGACTCCTATTCTCCTCCGCGGAGAACGAGGCCGCCCGGGTGTGGTCGAGCCGGCTCGAGGTGAAGACCAGCGCGCTCTCCACGATCGCCGGAACCCTTTCGGGGGGCAACCAACAAAAGGTGGTGCTCGCGAAATGGCTCGCCACCGACCCGAAACTCCTCATCGTCGACGAACCCACTCGCGGGATCGACGTCGGCACGAAGGCCGAGGTGCACCGGCTCCTCTCCGAGCTCGCGGATGAAGGTCTCGCCGTCATCATGATTTCTTCTGAACTTCCGGAGGTATTGGGCATGGCCGACCGTGTCCTGGTTATGTGTGAGGGCCACCTCACCGCGGAGATCCCGCGTGCGGAGGCGGACTCCGAGTCCGTCATGCGTGCGGCGACGAAGTATCAACGGGAAGAGGTGGCCTGATGACCTCAACAGCCTCCGACACCGCCACCTCGTGGTGGTTCCGCCTCACGCACCTCTCCCGCTCCCGGGAACTGGGGATCGCCCTCGCCCTCGTGCTCGTCATCGCCGCGGCGACGGTCAAGAACCCGAACTTCCTCGGCGCGGGTGACGGAATCCGCGACCTCCTGCTCACCCCGTCGCTACTCATCCTCGTGGCGGTCGGGCAGGCCATCGTCGTCATCACCCGGAACGTCGACCTCTCCGTAGGTTCGGTGCTCGGGCTGTGCGCTTTCCTCACCGGGCGTCTCTTCATCGACTTCCCCGGCATTCCCATCATCGTCGTGTTCCTCATCGTCACCGCCCTGGGGGCGGTGCTGGGATTCGTCAACGGTCTACTCGTCGCCTACGCGAAGGTGCCTTCGCTCGTGCTCACCCTGGGTACGATGTACGTGTACCGGGGTGTGACGGTGATGTGGGCAGGCTCGAGCCGGATCAACGCCTCCGACATGCCCCGCCCGTTCCTACACCTGGGCACCGGGAAGCTCCTGGGCATTCCGCTCCTGACGATCATCGCGCTCTTCGTGCTCATCATCGCCGCCTGGTACATGCACAACACCCGCGGCGGGCGGGAGTACTACGCGATCGGTTCCGACCCCGACGCGGCCCACCTCTACGGTCTGAAGGTCTCCCGCCGGCTTCTCACCGCGATGACCGTCTCCGGTGCGCTCGCCGGGCTCGCCGGGGTTCTCTACGCCGCCCGTTACGGCACGGTCTCTTCCCAGGCGGGCTACGGCTGGGAACTGGAAGCCGTCGGAGCCGTCGTCATCGGTGGAGTCGCAATCTTCGGGGGTTCGGGCACCATCCTCGGCGCCGCCATCGGAGCCATCCTTCTGAAAACCATCAACCGAGCACTGCCGATCCTCGGAATTCCCGATTTCTGGCAGCGAGCAGTCGTCGGCATCCTCATCATCGGTGCGATCGTGCTCGACCGGGTGCTCTCGCTACGTCAAACCCGCCGCTTGGTGGAACAACGAGAGGTTGAGTCATGACCACCACCACGCAATCATCATCGAGCGT
>JAJYRV010000368.1 GCA_021793935.1 Actinomycetes bacterium
ACGCCTCGACCACGCTCTGCCGGGCTGGGTCCTGGGGGACGAAGCCGGCGGGTGCTGGGTGATTACCCGGCGGATACACGGGCGGGTGGGCGGGAGCGGCTCCGGGCATCGCCGTCGTCGGTGGCAAAGCCGGGTGCCGGGCAGGGGCAGGCGGTGATGGCGAGGCGGGCGGCGCCGACGGCGCTGGGGCCGGCAGCTCCAGCACGGGCACCGGCGAGCCACTCGCGACGGCGCTGAGAACATCAATGACCTGCGCGGGTGCGATCCGCGCCTCAGGTTTCGGAGCGAGGGCGTAGGTGAGGGCAGCCGCGGTCGGCTCCGCCAACCCCTCGACGTCGACCCGGCCCGCTTCGGCGCGGGTGAGCACCGCCGTCAGCGGACCCGAACCGAACGGCGGGCGGCCGGTGGCGGCGAAGACGAGGAGGGCGGCCCAACCCCACCAGTCGCCGAGTTCATCCGGGGCGGCCCCGCTGAGCACGACGGGGTCGACGTAGCCGGGGGTCCCGGTGACGAGGCCGGTGCGGGTGAGCCGGGTGTCATCGAGGATTTGGGAGATCCCGAAATCGATGAGGACGGGGCCTGAATCCGTGAGCATGACGTTGCCGGGCTTGAGGTCCCGGTGCACCACGCCGACGTTGTGGATCGAGGTGAGCGCCGCGGCGAGCCCCGTGGCGAGGCTCGCGAGTTCGACCTCGTCGAGCGGGCCGTGCTGGGCGACGGAATCGGCAAGATCCTGCCCCTCAATGAGTTCGGTGACGATGAACGCCTGCGGCGCGTCGAGTTCCGCGTCGAGGACCTGAGCCACCTGGGCACCCTTGACCCGATGCAGGGTGGCCACCTCCCGGCGCAGCCGCGCCCGCACGTCATGATCGCCCGCGAGACCGGGGTGCAGCACCTTGATGGCGACCTTGCGCCCCTCGGCGTCGACCCCGGAATAAACAGTGCCCATGCCTCCCGATCCGAGAATGTCGAGGATCGAGTAACCGGGGATGTCCGGTAGCGGAGCAGGCTGGGCATTCATCACCTCCAACGGTACCGCTTAGGCCGCTGCCCGCGCGCGGGTGACGGGGAAGTTCCACAAGTTGCCCACATCGTTTCCAAACCTTTTCACACCGACGATTGGAGCTCATTGCCGCGCGCTGGGAAAGCCTTTAGACACGGCGAAACGAGGCGTCCACCCCTCACGCGGCGACGGCCCGACGGCTATGGTGGGCGGTATGAAGCAGCATGATTTCGTCGTCGTCGCGAACCGCCTGCCGGTAAACGCGCACACCGATGAGGATGGTTCCACCACGTTTGAACGCGCCCCCGGAGGCTTGGTCACCGCACTCGCGCCAATGATGTCGAGCGAAGGCGGGGCCTGGGTCGGGTGGGCGGGCACCCCGGACGAGGAGTTCGCCCCTTTCTCTGATGACGGTATCGACATGGTGCCGGTATCTCTCGGGGCGGAGGAGGTGGAGACCTACTACGAGGGTTTCTCCAACGCGACCCTGTGGCCGCTGTACCACGACGTCATCGTTGACCCGGCGTACCACCGGGAATGGTGGACGACGTACCGGGAGGTGAACGAGCGGTTCGCGAACGCCGCGGCGAAGGCGGCCGCGCCGGGCGCGACGGTGTGGGTGCACGACTATCAACTCCAACTCGTGCCGAACCTCCTGCGCACCGCCCGCCCGGACCTGAAGATCGGGTTCTTCCTGCACATCCCGTTCCCGCCCAAGGAACTGTTCGGGCAGCTTTCCTGGCGCCGCGACATCCTCGAAGGGTTGCTCGGCTCCGACCTCGTGGGCTTCCAGCGGGCGGGGGATGCCGACAACTTCCTGCGCTCGGTCCGGCAATATACCGGGCTCCACTCCCGCGGGCAGGTCGTGGCGATCCCCTCCTCGGGCCGCACCGTCCGGGCAGGGGCGTTCCCCATCTCCCTGGACTCCCGGGAATTCAACGCCCTCGCCCGCTCCCGGGCGACGCTCGAGCGTGCGAAACAGATCCGCGAGGATCTGGGCAACCCGAAGAAGGTACTGCTGGGGGTGGACCGGCTCGACTACACCAAGGGGATCCGGCACCGGTTGAAGGCGTACGGCGAACTGTTCACCGAGGGGCGCCTGCAGGCGGGGGAGGTCGCCCTCGTGCAGGTCGCGAGCCCGAGCCGGGAGAAGGTCGAGGAGTACATCCACCTGCGCAGCGAGGTGGAGGAAACCGTGGGCCGGATCAACGGCGATTACGGTGAACTGGGGATGCCGGTGATCCACTACCTGCACCAGTCGTACCCGGCCGAGGAGATGGCGGCGCTATTCCGCGCGGCCGACGTCATGCTCGTGACCTCCCTGCGCGACGGGATGAACCTCGTCGCCAAAGAATACGTCGCGGCCCGGGGGGATCTCGACGGCGTTCTCATCCTCAGCGAATTCACCGGCGCCGCCGACGAGCTCACCCAAGCGCTCCTCGTCAATCCTCACGATATCGAGCAGATGAAATCTCAGGTCATGGCCGCGCTGGGAATGCAGCGCGAGGAACGGCGCACGCGGATGCGCGCGATGCGCCGACGGGTGCTCACCAACGACGTGCAGCACTGGGCGAACTCCTTCCTGCGCTCACTCAAGCGGCAGGCGCAGACGCGCACGGACGGCCCGGGGCCGCAGGAGGGCAGGCGATGAGCGCGCCCACGCCCGGGGTGGACCCCACCCGCCTCGACCCCTACGTCGTCGTCGCCCTGGAAAAGCTCGCCGCGCGGGAATCGGCGCTCATCGCGTTAGATTTCGACGGCTGCCTCGCGCCGCTCGTCGATGATCCCGCCGACGCCCGGCCGCTGCCCGAAGCCGCGGCGGCGCTCGAAGAGCTGAGCACCGCGCCCGATCTCGATCTCGCGCTCATCTCCGGCCGGCCCGCCGCGGACCTCATCCACCTCGCCACCCCGCCCGCGAACACGTGGATCATCGGCAGCCACGGCGCCGAGATCGGGCGGGTTGACGGCGAGGGAGAGTTCCACCAGGAAGACTTCGCGCTCGACCCGGCCGAGGTGGAGCTGTTGGAGGTGGT
>JAJYRV010000369.1 GCA_021793935.1 Actinomycetes bacterium
ACTGGTCGGGCAGTTCAGGCAGCGACGGGCTCGCCCGGGCAGATGGCTGGTCGAGCAAACCGAGCGCGCTGGTTTTCATGGCCCTCACATTCGCGGGCGTGATGGCGCTCATGTTGTTGTCGAGGCTCGTGATCAAGGCACCGGCGTCCATCAATATCTCGAATAAGGATTGGTGGACCGCGCAGGGGTCGCGGCTAGTCCGGCTTGAGCGGCTCCTGCGAGAGGACCTCATGCTCATTGTGTCCGCCACCATCGCGCTCCTCGCGGCGATCGACGTGCAGATTATTGTCGCTTCCCGCCTTGCTGACGGCGCGTCCCCGTGGTGGATATTTTGGGCACTCCTCGGGGGCTACTTCGCGGCCCTCACCATGACCATCGTGCGGATGCTGGCGGGCGCGCGCTACCGCCCGTACGAGGTCGATCTTCTCATCGGCGAGGGAAACTGCGACGGTTAGCGCTTGAGCAGCCGGCGCAAGGCAACCGACGTGTCGGCGAGTTCCTCGCTCGTGACCGCCACGAGCTCTGCTCGGGCGAGGGCGCGGCGGATCGAGGACGTGTCCCGCGGGGAGTTGGCGACCACGGCTCCGATGAGTCGCCCCTCGCGGAGGTGAAACATCACCCAGGAACCCGCCGCTGGCTCGCCGCGGAGCACTGTTTCTGTGCCGGTGAGGGAGCCGAGGATCTCGATGTGGTGCTCTCCCTGATCGGAGAACACCTCCGGGGCGTGCCCCGCGGAAAGTTCGGCGCCGACGATGCTGGCCGCAACCCGCTGCGGATCGCGCAACGCAGAGAACCAGTGCCCGCCGGGGATCTGACCGAAGACGGGATGGGAGTGCGTGGCGACGTCACCCACCGCCCATACCCGCCCCTGCGGTGTTTCCACCCGGCCGCCCTGATCGACGGGCAGGAATCCCCGCTCGTCCCTCGTGATCGGCGTCCCGACGAGCCATTCGGTTGCCGGGCGCATGCCGATGGCGGTAATGACGAGGTCGCCCGAGACCGAGCCGCCGGTCGTGTGCACGGTGGCGCTGGGGGCGCCATCGATGGCACCCTCACCTGCGAACTCAACTGAAGTGACGTGGGTGCCGGTGCGTAGGTCAACGTGATCGAGCCAGCTCCGTATGTGGCTAGCAGCGTGCTGCAGGTGTTCGGCCAGGGGGTGCGCGCCTGCTTCAATAAGCGTGATCTCGTGGTCGGCGGCCGCCAGCCCGTGGGCGAGCTCCACTCCGATCCATCCCGCTCCGATGATCACTACCCGCTTGGGCCCACTCGCCAGTGCCCGCCGGATCTGCTCCGCATCGTCGAGGGTGGTGAGGGTGAGCGTGCCGGGCCATGGATTGATCGCGGTTGACCCGGTGGCGATCACGACATCCTCGCCGGTGAAGACCTCACCAGAATCCGTATGCACCTCACTCACCTCCCCGAGCGTGAGGCCGGAGGCGTGAACGCCCAGATGCACCTCATCGGCAACCTCAGGCCAATCGATGCTGAGGTCCTCGGCGAGCCAGACGGGTTCGGTGCGAGAAAGGAGCGCCGAAGACAAGGGCGGCCGGTCATACGGCGGATGCTGCTCACCACCTAAGAGGACGATGCGGCCCGGGTAGTCGTGGGCGCGGAGTTCGGCGGCGGTGCGTAAGCCAGCGAGGCCGGCCCCAATGATCACAGCTGTAGGCACATACTCACGTTACCGCGGTATGGTTCCACACGTGACATCTAATGAATTCCGGCCCGCCTACGCGTACATCATGCTCGGAATCACCGCGATCGCGGTTCTGGCGATCGTGTTCTCTGGCCGAGTCGCCGGGGTGAGTGCAGGAGTGGCGCTCCTCGCGCTCGCGGTGGTGCGGATGTCGGACAAGGTCGGGTCGGCGATCGCTGCCCGCTCAAAACAGTTCGACGCGGCACTCTTGGCCGTGCTCGGGGCAGGAATCATCCTCCTCACGCTCACCGCCGACAATATTTGACGCAGGCGCGCAAGAGACCGCTCGGATCACCTGCTAGCGAGACGAAAGTGGCCCACCGGGAATCATCCCAGTGGGCCACGTGAACCGGCCGAACCGACTCAGTTCCCGAGCGAAGCGATCGCCTCGTTGAACGTCGCCGAGGGACGCATTACTGCGGCAGCGAGTTCCGGGTTCGGTAGGTAGTATCCGCCGATGTCCGCGGGCGATCCCTGCACGGAGTTGAGCTCAGAAACGATCGTTTCTTCCTGCTCCACGAGGGTCTTCGCGAGGGGGGCGAACACCGCGGCGAGATCGGCATCCTCGGTCTGGGCACTGAGTTCCTGCGCCCAGTACTGCGCGAGGTAGAAGTGGCTCCCGCGGTTGTCGATCGTGCCCAAGCGGCGGCCCGGGGAGCGGTTCTCGTTGAGGAACCGGCCTGTTGCCCGGTCAAGGGTGTCGGCAAGAACCTGCGCGCTCGGGTTGTTCGCGGTTTGCGCGAGGTGCTCGAACGAGACCGCGAGGGCGAGGAACTCTCCGAGGGAATCCCACCGCAAGTAGTTCTCGGCCGTGAGTTGCTGGACGTGCTTCGGCGCGGAGCCGCCCGCGCCGGTCTCGAACAGTCCACCACCGTTGATGAGCGGAACGATGGAAAGCATCTTCGCGCTCGTGCCGAGTTCCAGGATGGGGAACAGGTCAGTGAGGTAGTCGCGCAGCACGTTCCCGGTCACCGAGATCGTGTTGAGGCCCTGGCGAATCCGTTCCACCGACAGCTTCGTCGCCTCCAGCGGGGCGAGGACACGGATGTCCAGGCCCTCGGTGTCGTGCTCCGGCAGATAGGCGTTGACCTTGGCGATGAGGTTCGCGTCGTGGGCACGGTTCTCATCGAGCCAGAACACGATCGGGTCGCCGGTGGCGCGGGCACGGTTGACGGCGAGTTTCACCCAGTCCCGCACGGGGATGTCCTTGGTCTGGCACGCCCGCCAGATGTCCCCGGCGGACACGGTGTGCTCCATGAGCACGTCGCCAGCAGAATTGACGACCTTGACCACGCCGTCGGCGGGGATTTCGAAGGTCTTATCGTGCGAGCCGTAC
>JAJYRV010000370.1 GCA_021793935.1 Actinomycetes bacterium
GACCGTGAGCATCTCGATGACGCCCAGGGCGAGCGCGAGGCCCACCCACCATAACCAACCCATAATGTCGCTCCCGGAAGTTGCTGTGCCGATATTTTACCGTAACGCCCGGGCCGCGAAGCGCCCCTTGGAACGGGTGACCATGAGATCCACTCCGAAGGTCGTGGAGAGGTTCTGCGGGGTCATCACCTCCGTGATCGGGCCGGCCGCCACGATGCCGCCCTCGCGAAGGAGGAGTGCGTGGGTGAAGCCGGGTGGGATCTCTTCCACGTGGTGGGTGATGAGGATGAGCACCGGGGAGGCGGGGTCGCCGGCGAGCTCGTCGAGGGCGGCCACGAGTTCCTCGCGGCCACCGAGGTCGAGGCCCGCCCCGGGTTCATCGAGGATGAGGATCTCCGGGTCGGTCATGAGCGAACGGGCGATCTGCACGCGTTTGCGCTCCCCTTCCGAGAGAGTGCCGAAGCGCCGGTCGGCGAATTGCTCCACCCCGAACGCGGCGAGGAGGTCGCGCGCCCGCGATTCATCCACGTCCTCATACGACTCCCGCCACCGCCCCGTCATCCCGTACGCGGCGGTGAGGACGACGTCGAGCACGCGCTCCCCCAGCGGAATCCGGTCGGCGAGGCTGGAGGAGGAGATCCCGATCCTCGGGCGCAGTTCGAAGACGTCGACCGCGCCGAGGCGTTCGTCGAGGATCTGAACCGTCCCCGAGGTGGGGTGCAGGTAGGCGGAGGCGAGTTGCATCATCGTCGTCTTGCCCGCGCCGTTGGGTCCGAGAATGACCCAACGCTGGCCATCGGCTACGGACCAGGCCACCGAATCGAGGATGTTCTTTTCGCCACGGCGCACCGTGACGTCGTCGAAGTGGAGGATGTCACCCATGGTTCCACCCTAACGGAGCCAGCCCGGGGCGATTACCGCGGCGCGCGGTGCACCTGCGCGGAAAATCGTCACAGCACGCTGCGGTAGATCTCTATCGTCCGCTGCGCGATCGCTTCCCAGGAGAAGTGCTCCTCGGCGCGCCTGCGCCCGGCCGCACCCATCCGGGCGGCGGCCTCGGGGTCCGCGAGCACGCCGGTGAGCCCGGCGGCGAAATCGGCAACGAACTGGTCAGGGTCGGTGGGGGTACCCGAGCCGTCGCCCACCTGGGCGAGCGGTACCAACGCGCCGGTCACGCCGTCGTCAACAACCTCCGGGATCCCGCCCGTGGCGGAGGCGACGACGGGTAGGCCCACAGCCATCGCCTCGAGATTGACGATGCCCAGCGGCTCGTAGATCGAGGGGCAGGCGAACACGGTCGCGGCGGCGAGGAGGGCGATGAGTTCCGCGCGCGGAAGCATGTCCGGGATCCACAGCACCCCGGTGCGGGTTTCACGCAGCTTCTCCACCAGGGCGGTCACCTCGGCGTACAGTTCCGGGGTGTCCGGGGCGCCGGCGCACAGGATGAGTTGCACGTCCTCGGGCAGTTCCGCCGCGGCGCGCAGGAGGTAGGGCACGCCCTTTTGGCGGGTGATTCGGCCGACGAAGATGACGCTGCGCCGCGAGCGGTCCACTCCGTGTTTGCGAGCCGCAGCCTCGATCTCTGGCTCCGCGGGGCGGTGCCAGGCCTCGACGTCGACCCCGTTGTGCACCACCTCCACCTTCCCGGAATCGATCTGCGGGTAGGCGCGCAGAATATCGGCGCGCATTCCCTCGCTGACGGCGATGACCCGTTCGGCTCCCTCGTAGGCGCTGCGTTCAACCCAGGAGGAGACGGCGTACCCGCCACCGAGTTGTTCGGCCTTCCACGGCCGCAGCGGCTCCAGGGAGTGGGCGGAGAGGATGTGGGGGATGTCGTTCAACAGCCCGGCGATGTGCCCGGCGAGGTTGGCATACCACGTGTGGGAGTGCACGAGGTCGCCGCGCACGTCCCCGGCCATGAGGAGGTCCACCCCGAGGGTGGCGAGCGCGGGGTTGGCCCCGGCGAGCGCCGGGGGCGTGTCGTAGCCCGTCACCCCGGCTTCGGTTCGCGGCCCGTCGAAACACCGCACACCCACCTCGATGTGGCCGCGGAGCACGCGGGCGAGTTCGTCCACGTGCACCCCCGCTCCGCCGTAGATGTGCGGAGGATATTCTCGGGTGAGGAGTTCGACGCGCATGCCCCATATCGTCGCACGGATTAGCTCGGTGCGGGCGGAAGTGAGCGCGGGGCTATTTAAGAATTGCCGAGCTGATTTGCTGGGCAAAGCTTCCGCGGTGGCCATAAGGTCTGTTGTATGGCTGCACCTCGAGTTCTCGCGATCGTCCTTGCTGGTGGCGAGGGTAAACGTCTCATGCCCCTAACGGTGGAACGCGCCAAACCCGCCGTCCCCTTCGGCGGGATCTACCGGCTCATCGATTTTGCGTTATCGAACGTGGTGAACTCGGGCTACCTGCGGGTCGTGGTTCTCACCCAGTACAAGTCCCACTCTCTGGACCGCCACATCGCGAAAACCTGGCGGATGTCCTCCCTGCTGGGCAACTACGTCGCCCCCGTCCCCGCCCAGCAGCGGGTGGGCAAGAACTGGTTCCTCGGCTCGGCGGACGCGATCTACCAGTCGCTCAACCTGCTCGACGACGAACGCCCGGACATCGTCGTCGTCATCGGCGCCGATCACGTGTACCGGATGGATTTCTCGCAAATGGTCGACGCCCACATCGAAAGCGGCGCGGAGGCGACGGTGGCGGGGATCCGCCAGCCCATCTCGCTCGCGGACCAGTTCGGGGTGATCGATGCCGACCCCGATGACCCGGGCAAGATCCGGGCGTTCCTGGAGAAGCCGAAGAACCCCGTCGGCCTCGCCGATTCCCCGAACGAAGTGCTCGCCTCGATGGGGAACTACGTGTTCAACGCCGATGCGCTGCGGGAGGCGGGGACCCAGGATTCGGCCGACCCGAACTCCAAGCACGACATGGGCGGGGACATCGTCCCCCACTTCGTGGCTAAGGGCGAGGCGGGGTTGTACGACTTCATCGACAACCACGTCCCCGGCGCCACCGACCGCGACCGGGAC
>JAJYRV010000371.1 GCA_021793935.1 Actinomycetes bacterium
GGGGCGCTGGGAGGTGAGATCGGCAAGTTCGTGCAGGACCCGGTTGGCCGAGACGCCCCATGGCTCTCGGGGAAGGTGCAGCGCGCCGATGAAGTCGCCGAGGACCTTGCGGGCTTCGCGTAGCTCCTCGCGCTGCTCGCCCACCTCCTCGGGGGTTTCGGGAATCGGCGGGTTGAGGCCGTCGACGAGCCGGTCCGCAGCGGTTTTCCGCCACTGGGGGTCAGCTGAGAGGTCGAGCACGAGATCGTGCGCGCCCAGGCGGCGCAGGGCGTCACCCACGGCAGCTCCCGCGCGGCGGGTGCCGGGCACGTAGATGAGGCTCGAACCTGCCTTGGCGACCTCGGCGATGATCGCCGCGATCGTTCCTGCGACGTCCACCCCGGGGGGCGTGTCGATGAGGAGGTGGGAGCCGGACGCGACGGCGTCGAGGATCTGGTGCTGGGCAGAGTCGAGGTCGCCGATACCCCGTTCGGCATCGGGATCCGGGTCGATGAGCCGGATCGACGGGAGGGTGCGGGTGTTCTCCTCGAACTCCTCACGCGCTCCGGCCAGCGCCCGCACCACGTCGTGGGAATGCAGCGCCTCCCGTTGTTCGTCCAGGTCGTCCGCAAGCGCCTGACCGGGGTGAACGAACGTGCCGACGATGATCCGGGCATCGAGTTCGAATTCGGGCAGCGCCCCGCCGAGGGCTTGGATCGCATCGAGGGCGGGGCGGGGGGTGAAGCCGTGTTCTCGGTTGGTCGAGGCCGCGAGGATCGCGGGATCGACCTGTACGCCGTGCAGGCGCAGCGCGCGAACGAGCACGGGGTTGATCTCGACCTGGGGATCAAGCTCCATGTCGATGTCGTTCGCGGCCAGCGGGCTCATGCGGACGGGGCGCAGCAACACCGGCACCTGCACGACCCGCCCCTCCGGCGGGTGGAAGTCGAGCGCGCTGCGTACCTGCTTGGGGTCATCCGCCATGAACCAGCGCGCAACCCCCATCGCGACATAGGTGGGGGCGACGCCGAATTGGCCCGCCAGATCGTCGGCGCGGGCGAGCACGACGCGAGCTTGGCGTCGGGCTTGGCTCAGGGATGCTCCTTCACGAACAACGTTGCTCAGCCGGGTGCGCCTGCCCGCGTACAGTTGCGCGATCCCGGACGGGTGGGCACCGGTGAGGTCGATGATCGCTTCACCGAGGGAATCGATATCCCACAGCGCGGAACCACCGGCGAGTTCGAGCAGTTCCTGGCGCCAGGTCTCGATCGCCTCGGCCACGAGTCCGTCAGCCTCAGTGGGCTCCTGCGCCGCTGGGACCGCGGCATCCGGGGTTGCGCCAGTGCTCTGTTCGGCCGTTTCCCGCTCTTCTCCACCGAGCTCGGCAGGAGGGGGCGTCGGCGCGGCCTGGGTGGCGCCGTCGGTGCGGCCACCTGCGGTTCGGCCGCGGGAGCCGCCTTCGCGAGATTTTCGGAATCGAGAGGTCACTCGTCCACGCTACCTAAACGCCTCATACCGGAGGGACTGGCTCGCCGAACAGGGAGCGGAAAGAGAGTGACTTTACACATCTCGCCCCCTCATTTCGGATGTTCAGCCATTATCGCACCTTGTCCCGTCAGTGGCGCCGGGATCGCTCCATGATCGCTCCGGGTGTCCGGCAGCGCGGGGAAAGCTGCGCAGCGCGGGGAGATCGTGTCACAATAGCCCGGGCACCTGCTCCCGTAGCTCAGGGGATAGAGCAACCGCCTCCTAAGCGGTAGGTCGCGCGTTCGATTCGCGCCGGGAGCGCCGTATTCTCAACGGAAACAGCAGGCAAGAGACCCCCGACTTCAGCCTTCACACCGATCTGCACCGCCCAAAACCAGGTCGAATGATCCTCACGCGCCAGAAGCCAAGCCATTCCGCCCGCCGTCATCCTCGTTCCGAGACGTCATCCCGCTGCGGTCGATCGAATTTTTGCGGGCACCCACATCGAACCAGCAGATTCACCGCGCGTTCGGGCAACCTGCGATCGATCAGGGGCGACCAGGGTAGTGCCGTCTTCGCCTTCGAGCGCCGACGATCATCAGTTTCGAGGATATGCGCGCCGCGTTCTCCAACTTCAAGGGGTCTCCGGCTCGAGCGCCCCAGCGCGCGTCTCGCGCTTCGCCCTTCCCGCACGAGCGGCTGGCCAGCGATCTTTAGAACCCGGCTCCCTTCGACAACACGGGTTCGTGGTGTTCGGAATGTGGAAGTGCCGTTCGAACTGGGAGAATAAAAGCTGTTAAAGGCACAGACCCACTCGGTTTAGAAGGCGACTATAGGTGGGACCAGCCCGCCAGAGGACCGTAGGCTCGGTCACCTGCGCGGCTCGCGCTCCCAACCGTTCTTCACCCCCTTGACGATGCCGATCGCGGCCACGACGGCGCCAATCGCCGCTAACGCGATTAATAGAAGCACCGAATCCCCCGTGAGGTATTCTTCAGCCTTCCGATACAGGGCAATGGCAAGCCCCACCACGGCTAAGCCCTCAATCGTTAGCCACACGGGCGCATCCCAGGAAAAGCGACTGATCTTGCTCATCCTGACAGGGTACCGACGCCGCGGAGATTGCCGATGAGACGATGCGTTCCACGTTCTGATGGCGACTGTTGCGCGCAATGCGCCCGCAGTTCTACCTTGGGTCTTCCCGAGTCGAGGGGTTTTGCTCGACTACTTTACGTCTCAGGAGGATATGCATGAGCTTTGACAAGATGAAGCACGGCGCCGAAGACCTCAAAGGCAAGGCCAAGGAGAAGATCGGCGACGCGACCGACAATGATTCCATGCAGGCTGAGGGCCTCGTGGACCAGGCGAAGGCCAAAGCCAAGCAGGCCGTCGATGACGTCAAGGACGCGTTCGACTAACCTCCGGGCCGCTTCGCGCCGGCGGGCGCCTCGCGATCACCGCGATTGCGCTCGCCGGGTTGCGAAGATGACGGCGATGACCCCGGCCGCTCCCCACGCCAGGAGCCCGAGGATGGGCCCGGCGATACCGGAAATGGACGCCTCCAGCCCCTGGGAGATCGG
>JAJYRV010000372.1 GCA_021793935.1 Actinomycetes bacterium
TTGCCACCAGCCCCACAGACGTCCCCATAATCCGGGACGCCTCGGATTCCTTCTGCGTTTCGGATCTGCAGCGCGGGCTTTGCATTCCTGATCCAGGTGAGCCCAGTGAAGAGGAAGAAGATTCTGAAGAGCCAACAATCATCGATGTAGTCGGGGCGGCGGAAGCGCAGATTGAACGGGACATTGCACGTCTCGGGGTCGCGCCGGCTCGGATTAATCACCAGCCTCCTGGCGGGGAAGTCCTCGTCAATATCGACACGGTCTTCTACACCGAGGCTGACGTGCAGTACCTCTCCACGTCGGTGCTGGGCCATTCGGTTTTGATAGAAGTAACGCCGGCGTGGTTCGAATGGGATTTCGGAGACGGTGAGGGATTGGGTACGGCCGATCCAGGCGCGCCGTACCCCGCGCATACAGTGGCACACCAGTACAGCGCGGCAGGGGACAATTTTGTCTCGCTTGAGACAACTTGGAACGCACGATTTCGCGTTGAAGGGGTATCGACGTGGATCCCCGTCCGTGGGCAACCCGTCACCACTGATGAAGTCGGCCCGATACGTTCGGTGACGAAGACGAATAGGCTCGTTGCGCTCGACTGAACGCAAAGAACCCGCACGGTAGGCAGCCCGGCGGCGTTGGCGGGCGGCGCCGTCGTCGTCGGATACCATCCGGTGAGCGAACAGTTCCTCTCCCCGGAAGAAAATGATTCCCAAACCTGACCCCCAACGGCCGCAGCCGTCGCGGACGTTCCGCAACGTCGTACGTTTTCTGCGCCCGATAGTGATGCTCATGACCAAACGTGAATGGCGCGGCGAGGAAAATCTCCCTGAGAGCGGCTTCATCGCGGTGGCCAATCATATTAGCGACGCCGATCCGCTCGCCTTCATCCATTTCCTCGTCGACAATGGCGCATATCCAACGATTCTCGGCAAGCGGGAGCTATTCGAGGTCCCGATCGTGGGTAGGGCGCTGCGCGCGTGCGGAGTGATTCCTGTTGATCGAGGAACCATCGGGGCGCGGGTAGCCCTGGAGGCGGCAACACAGGCGCTTGCCGCAGGGGCATGCGTGGTGATTTACCCGGAGGGAACGCATACCTACGATCCTGATTTATGGCCGATGACGGCGAAAACCGGGGCGGCGCGACTCGCGGTCCGCTCAGGGGCGCCTGTGGTTCCTGTCGCCCAGTGGGGTGCGCAGAAATTCCGACATCCACACACGGGAAAGTTCCGGCCATGGCGTTTCAAGTCCGAGGTATCGGCCGGTCCGCCCGTTCCGCTCGCCGAGTTCGGTTCAGATCCCGAGGATTACGACGCCGTCCGTGGGGCATCGGAGAAAATCACGGCTCATCTGCATCAACAGTTGAGCGAGCTGCGCGGCGAGCCTGCGCCGAAGATCCCGTATGACCGCCGATTAGGGCCACCAGATACGCCATTTCAACGGAAACTGCAGAAGAAGCGGGAGGAGCGGAAGGCGCGGACGGCTTCGTTTTGAGGGGTTCGGGGTGGATGTCAGGGGGTGGTTCTACTGTGGGGGTATGGCTGCAGATGCGGGGTTTCCAGGGCTGATTGACGAGGAGGTCGATCAGGAATTGGTGCTGGATTCGTTGCGGGCGTTTCATCGGGAGTTTGTGCGCCGGGAGCAGGCGATGGTGCTGTTAGCGGTGCAGTGGGCGAAGTTGAATCCGGGGATGGAACGCTCTGGTGTGGGTGCCGGGGCGGATTCGGTGGATGGGGAGGAGATGTTGTGGGAGGAGATCGCTGCCAAGGGGTGTCCGTTGGTGGAGGATCTGGCGGTGCCGGCGTTTGCGGATGCGGCTGGGTTGTCGGAGTATCAGGGCCGCAAACTTATTCGGGAAGCGCTGTTGTTGGTGTTTTTGCTCCCGCGGGTGTGGAAGCGTGCGCAGGCCGGGCAGGTCGAGGTGTGGCGCGCGCGGCGGTTGGCGGAGGAGTGTTGGGATTTAACTCCGCCGGCGGTGGGGTATGTGGATCGATTGATGTCGTTGTCCACGGCTCGTCACACGCAGGCGGGGCGCCGGGGAGTGATCGAGGAGGCGCGGCTGCGGTTCATGGGTGAACAGGTGGCAGCCGAGCAGGAGGCGGCCTTAGAGGAGCGGTGTGTGCAGATCCAGACCCCGAGTAAGGAACGCGGGCAGGCCAGCACCGCCGGTGGAGTCGTGGGTATCTGGGGAGCGCTGGAGTTACCTGATGCGCTGGCGTTAGAAGCCGCGATTGCTCGCGGGGCGAAGGCGTTGAAGGATCTGGGCTCGAGCGAGCCGCTAGATGTGCGCCGATCGTGGGCATTAGGAGATCTGGCCCGCACCGGCGGCCCGAGCTTGAGTGATCCTCCGTCCTTATTCGCTTCCGCATCTGCTGCGGGGCGGGAACTGGATCTTGGTGGACGCTCGTTCTTACCCGAGTGCGCTTGCTCTCTTGGACTTTCTGCCCCCGGGCGCCGGGGCGAGGAGTCGAAAGTGATGATGTACCTGCACCTGACTCCCAACGCGTTGGACATCCCCGAAAACGAAACCACCCCCGAGGCACGCCCTCCTGGGGCGAGTGCCCGCGACGCCGCTCCCGGCGGCTGGCCCGGTAACGACCCGCCGCCTTCGTCGCCGTCGTCATCGGCTGAGGGATCTCCTAGGACAGCTGTGTCCGCATCTGGGGGCGAGTCGGTTGAGGAGGCCTTCCAGGTAGGGGTGGTGCGCGTGAGCGGGCCGGGGATCGGTGCGGGGATGGCGATGAGCCCCCAAGTGGTGCGTTCGTGGTTCACCCGGCCTAGTCGTGCTCCTGGGGTGAAGGTCATTTTCCGTCCCGTGGTGGATCTGGCCGATCACCAACACGTGGATGCCTACGAGGTGCCTGAGCGGTTGAAAGAACATGCCGGGCTGCGCGATGGCACCTGCGCGTTTCCTTGGTGTCACCGGGCGGCGGATCGAACCGATTGTGATCACATCATCCCCTGGAGGCCTGATGGTCATGGCGGGCCGAACTGCACGTGTAACTTGGCGCCGTTGTGCCGT
>JAJYRV010000373.1 GCA_021793935.1 Actinomycetes bacterium
CTTGGGCGCGTTGGGTGCCGAGCCCGTTGGCGTAGGAACCGAGTTTCAACGCGGTCTCGCCCGGGTCGACCTCGCGGAAGGTTCCTTGTTCCACGCCTCGGGCAACCACCTCGGCGCAGCAGGCCTCCCAGTGGCGAATCCGGTCGAAGTATGCCTCCGCCATCTGGGGGTGGCGGGCAACGGCGGCCCAGTAGTGCGCCCAGATCCGCCAGTGCGCCTCCACCCGCGGGGTGTCGGCGAACATCGGGTCGATGAGTTCGGTCAAGGCCTGCCACGGGTCGGATTCGGCGCGCGCCGCTTCCACCGGTTCGGAGTAGAACTCCTCCGCCTCGGCGATGACGACCGCGGAGAGGATCTCGTTCACCCCGGCGAAGTGGTAGGTGACCGTCCCCATCGATACGTCCGCCGCCGCGGCGATATCGCGCAGGGAGAATTTCGCCACACCGGGGTGGCCCGAACGTTCCTGCCCCGCGATGTGTTCCCGCGCCGCACTCACGATCTGGGCCCGGCGTTGCTGCGGGGCGAGGCGCCGGCGAGTCATACCGAAGTTCGGGGGATGACGTCGGAGAAGGAACGTTCGAAGAGCAGCTTCTCTTCGCCGTTGCTATCAGCGCCGTCGACCTGCGCGCGGGCGCGGACGGTGGCGGTATAGACGAACGTCCCCGGCTTGCAGGTGAGCGACGTGCTCGTTTCCAACTCTGCCTGCCAACCGGGTTTGCGGAGCGTGATCTGCCAACGTGTGTCCGCCTGCGGCGAGAGGCCCTGCCCCTGAGCTATCCGGTAAGTTTCCTGCGCGTCTTCCAGGAAGGTCAGTCCGTCCGGGTACAGCCGGGTTCCCCCGTAGCGGGGGTCGACGTCGATCGTGGTTTCGCCCGTGGCGACGTCGTAGCTCACCACCCGTTCGGGCCGCTGCTCGGGCGCCCCCTCGGGTTGGGTGATCGTGATCGGCTGCACTTCTGCCGGGGGTGGGAACTCCACGGGCTGCTCGCCCACGGGAACGAGGGGCAGCTCCAACGTGCTGCGGGCAAGGTCAACGGTGAGCGCACCGGGATCCTCGTGCGGCCAGACCCAGGGCCAGTAATGGTTGGAGATCGCGACCCGGATCCGGTGCCCCGGGGGGAATTGGTACCCGGCCGCGCGGAGGCTGACGGTGACGTCCTGCATCTCCCCGGGAGTGAGATCTGCGGCGGTGTCCATGCCGTTTCGTTTACACAGGTTGAGGACGCCGAGGGTGACGAGCGTGGAGGAGCCGTCCGGGGCGACGTCGCATAGCCGCACAATAACGTTCGCGCGGGGCCGTGAGCTCGCGAGGCGAAGGCGGACTTGGGCGCGGCCGAGCAGGTCCGCCGGTGAATCGACGGGGAAGTCGATGCACACGCTGCGCCCATCTTCGGCTCGCTGGTCAGGGGGCAGGTCGGCCATGTTACCGAACGGGAAGTATCGGCCCGCGTCCTGCCCGGTGTTCCACGGGCTGTCGACGATGACCTCGGCGTCGTCCTCACCCGTTGCGAGCGGCCGGGACAGGCTCGCCGCGGGCCCCTCGGAGCCGTTGCGCGCCGGCCAGTCCACGCCGACCCAGCGCCCGCTGCGTTCCTCGATGTAGGTGGCGGGGCGTTCGGAGTCGGTGATCCATGCCCGCAGGTCGGGTTCGGCGAGGACGCCGGTGTCGACGTCTTGGAGCCACTGGTCCCACCACCGCAGGGTTTCCTGCAGAAAACCGATCGCCGGCCCCGGCGCGAGTTTCCGGTCGGGGTATTGGTGGGACCACGGGCCGATGATTCCCTTCACCGGTGCGGAGAGGTTCTCCACGAGCCGCAGAACCGTGTCGCGGTAGGGGTCGGACCAGCCGCCCACGGCGAGCACCGCGGCGGAAATCGCGCTGTAGTCCTCGCAGACGCTGCCCCTGCGCCAGTAGTCGTCGCGCTCCTGGTGGGTGAGCCAGCGCGTTCCGAGCGGCTCGAGGTGTTCGAGGCGGTCGGCCCACTGTTCCACCCAGCCATCGCCGACGACCTCGGGCCGGGGCGGGCGAGAGGCGAAGGCGAGCATCGTGCCGGCCCAGGCCGACATGTCGATCCCGAGCAGCGCCCCGCCGATATAGTGCACGTCGTTGTCGTAGCGGTCGTCAGCGGAACAGACCGTGACGATCGCCTTGAGCGGCTCGGGGGCCCGCGCGGCGAGTTGGAGGGAGTTGAAGCCGCCCCAGGAGATGCCGAACATCCCCACCTTCCCGTTGCTCCACGGTTGGCGGGCGAGCCAATTGATCACTTCGATACCGTCGTCGAGCTCCACCTCGGAGTACTCATCGACGAAGTGGCCCTGGGAGGAACCAGTGCCGCGGATATCGACCCGCACCGAGACGTAACCGTGAGCGGCGTAGTAGGGGTGGCGTTCGCTGTCGCGCACCCACGTCCAGTCATCGAGCCGGTACGGCAGGTATTCCAACAGCACCGGGGCGCCGCCCTCCGGGAGCTGCTCCGGCAGCCACGCCCGGGCCCGCAGTTGGATGCCATCGGGCATCGGGATCCACCATTCTTCCACGCGGATCTTGCTCATCAAGCGGTTACCTTTACCTCTCTCACGTAATGCTGGTCCCCCACGCTACGTAGCGGAGCGGCGGGGTCAAATCGGATCTGGCGGGCGTCGATCTCCGCATCGGGCAGGCGCTGGTGGCTGGGTTCGACGACGGATTCGAGCAGGGTCTGGGTGTAGGGGTGTTGCGGGCGGGCGAAGAGTTCGCCGGCCGGCGCCGTCTCGACGATGACTCCCGAGTGCATGACGGCGATGCGGTGCGCGAGGCGCCGGACGACCGCGAGGTCGTGGCTGATGAACAGGCACGCGAGCCCGCGGCGTTCGCGCAGGTGGTCGAGGAGGTCGAGCACCTCCGCTTGCACGGAAACGTCGAGCGCGGTCGTGGGTTCGTCGGCGATGAGGAGGTTCGGGCGGGCCGCGAGGGCCCGGGCGATCCCCACCCGCTGGCGTTGCCCGCCGGAGAGTTGCCCCGGGAGCCGCTTGAGATCG
>JAJYRV010000374.1 GCA_021793935.1 Actinomycetes bacterium
TAAATGTGACATCTCTGACGGTCTCCTTAAGGATGCAGGTCGACTCGCTAAAGCCAGTGGGGTGACGCTCGATCTCCACGCAGACTCCTTCACCGCGGACGTTGAAGCGCTGGAGCCCGCGCTCACCGCCCTCGGGCGTGAACAAGAGGACGCCCTATCGTGGGTGATCACCGGCGGCGAGGATCACGGCTTGCTCGCCACGTTCCCCGCCGGGGAGGAACTTCCAGAGGACTTCCGGGTCGTGGGAGTAGTGGGGGAACCCGGCGATGACCCCGTCCTCATCGACGGGCACTCACCAACGCTGAAAGACTCGGGCTGGGATCACTTCGACCGGCGTTAACCCACTGCGCGGTCACCTCGCCGGGCCGGGACACTTGGTGTGAGATTCGCCACGGGGTACCCTGGGGTATGAATATTTTAGAAGTGATCCGGCGCAAGGGAAGTGACGTCCTCAGCATTCGCCCTGAGGCGACCGTTGGAGAACTCATCAGTGTTCTCCACGAACACAACATCGGTGCGCTCGTGTGTATGGACGGCGAGAAGCTCGCGGGGATCGTCAGCGAACGCGATATCATCCACGGCCTCGCGCAAGAGGGCGCGGCGTTACTCGACACTCCCATCTCAGCCATCATGACGACGGCGGTCGAAACGTGCAGCGAGTCCGACGAACTCGAGCGGCTCGCCGAGCGGATGACGGAACTGCGGATCCGTCACCTACCTGTCGTCGAAGAGGGGCAGGTGACGGCGATCGTCTCGATCGGGGACGTCGTCAAGCAGCGCTTGGAGGATCTCCAAGCAGAACGCGAACACCTCATCGACTACGTATCGTCGTGAGGTGTTCGCGGTAACGGAAGCGCGCTAGATCAGTGCGCGCGGGTGACCTTGCCAGCCTTGATGCAGGAGGTGCACACGTTGAGGCGCTTGGGGGTGCCGTTGATCTTCGTACGCACCGTTTGAATGTTCGGGTTCCAGCGCCGCTTGGTGCGGCGGTTGGAGTGCGAGATGTTGTGGCCGAAGCCGGGGGACTTGGCGCACACGTCACACTTAGCAGCCACGGTGTCTCCTTAATTGCTTACACGCCACATCAGTCAGCGGCGGAAATCTATGGTCGCCCGAGTTCAGGCAACCTGGTAATCATAGCTGCAAGTTGTGCATCGCCTCAAATGCGGGGCGCGCTTGAAGCTGTGAACCCACTCACGGCAGTAGCATGCAAGGTGTGTCAGGCAAGGTCATTTCACTCGACTCATTACCCGAACTCGTCAGGATTCTTGGCAAGAAGACCGGAAACAAGCTCGGCGAGCTCGGGCTGGAGAGCGTCGAAGATCTCCTGCATCATTATCCGCGCAGGTACGTGCCCAGGGGTGAGCTCACCCCGCTGCACCATGGCGAAGAGGGCGAATACCTCACCTACGTCGCGCGGTTGAAGAAGAAAGAACAGCGTCGGGTCAAGAACAACACGCTCACGCTCACCGCGTTGGTGTTCACCGACGGGCAGACGGACGTGACGTGCGCCTTCTTCTCCAAGTCCCCGTTCACGGTGAACAAGGTCGTTCGTAACCTCAAGGTGGGCGACACCGCGGTCGTCACCGGCAAAGTTGGGGTTCGGTGGCCGCGCGGGCGCGCCCTCGGGCCACAGCGGGAACTCATTCACCCGGACGTCACCGAATTAGAGGACCCGATCGATCCGGCAGTCGACCCCGAAGGCGCGAGGGCGCAGGCGGAGCAGCCGCTCGTGGTGTACCCGACAGCGAATAAGATCCGGAACAACTTCATCGCCGACGCGGTGAAGACGGTGCTCGGTCCGATGCAGCCCGGCGACATTCCAGATCCGATTCCCGAATCCGTTCGCGAACGATACGGGCTGCTGCCGCTGCTGGACGCGCTGCGCGAGCTCCACCTTCCGCGGAGCCTGGAGAGCGCCGAGCTCGCGCGGGAGACGATGCGGTTCCACGAAGCGTTCGTGCTGCAGGCCGCCCTCGCCCGCCGGCGGCTGTGGGCGGACAGTTTCGAGGCGGTGCCCCGCGCGCACGTTGACGGCGGCCTCCTTGACCAACTGGACGCCTCGTTGCCGTTCAAGCTCACCGAGGGGCAACAGGCCGTCGCCGCCGAGATCCGCGAGGACCTCGCCAGCGACCGCCCGATGCAGCGCCTGCTGCAGGGGGAAGTGGGCTCGGGAAAGACGGTGGTCGCGCTTCGGGCGATGCTGCAGGTGATCGACGCGGGCGGACAAGCGGCCCTACTCGCCCCCACCGAGGTGCTCGCCGGCCAACACGCCCGCTCGATCGAGAACCTCCTCGGCCCCCTGGCGGGAAAGGTCCGCGTCACGCTGCTGACCGGTTCCCTCTCCGCCGCCCAGCGGCGCCATGCGATGCTCGATGCGGCGAGCGGAAAGGCGGGCATCGTCGTCGGCACGCACGCCCTGCTGAACGAGAACGTGCAATTCGCCGAACTCGGCCTCGTCGTCGTCGATGAACAGCACCGCTTCGGCGTGGAACAACGAGACGTCCTGCGCGCAAAAGCCGAGAAGGCGCCGCACTACCTCGTGATGACCGCCACCCCGATCCCGCGCTCGGTCGCGATGACCGTATTCGGTGACGTCGACACCTCGACCCTGCGCGAGCTCCCCGCCGGGCGCGCCGATGTGCAAACCTTCATCGTCGACGAACGCAACACCGCCTGGGTGGAACGGGTGTGGGAGCGCGTCGCCGAGGAGGTGGACAAGGGCGGGCGCGCCTACATCGTCTGCCCACGGATCGGCGACGACGTTGATGACGCGGGTGAGGGCGTTCTGCTCACCGACGACGATGAGGAAGCAGGGCAGGAGCAACGCCCGCTCACCTCCGTCACCGAACTTGCGCAAAAACTCGCAGGGCTGCCCGCGCTCGCGGGTAAGGGAATGCGGGTGATGCACGGCCGGCTCAGCCCCGAGGAGAAGGACGCGGCGATGGCCGACTTCGCCGAGGGGCGCGCCCCGATCCTCATCTCCACCACCGTGATCGAAGTGGGGGTCGA
>JAJYRV010000375.1 GCA_021793935.1 Actinomycetes bacterium
ATGCGCGACCTATTCGACGCCGCCAGGGAGATCACCGTCAAGGACTCCGTCTGGCAGTTCCGGAGCGACATCGCTCGGTTGGCGATCCTCTACCGGCACGGCGGGCTCTACGTCGACACCGACTTCGACTGGCGCAAGCCGATCGACCCGCTCCTCGCCTCCCCGCCCCGGTCCGTCGTGACGGTCTGGGAGAAGGACGACCGCTTCGTAGGAAACGGCTTCATCTACTCCGAGCGACCCCGGCACACGCTGTTCCGGCAGTGCTTCTCCGACCTCCCTGGTCGCGTGTATCAGCGGCGCGGTCAGCGGGCGAATCGGATCACCGGCCCGAGCGGGCAGTGGACGAGCATCTGCCGCCGCCGACGGGACGTGAAGATCATCCCGTCGAAGTATTTACTCCCCTACGGTTGGGACGAGCTGCACCGCGCCGGGGAGCCGTTCCCCGAGGCGTATGGCGTCCATCTCTGGGGGCACCAGCAGGAGATCCGAGGAATGAGATGAACGAGCCCGGCATTAGCCACCCCGACATCTACGAGGAGCTGCGGGGGTTGGCCCGTCTCATTCCCTCCGACGAGGCGATCGTCGAGATCGGGACGTTCCGGGGAGCGAGCGCGGAGGCTCTCGCGACCGGATCGATCCAGGGCAATGGCGCGCACGTCTGGACCGTCGACCCCCACGATCTCGACGGCTACCGCACGACGACCGGGAAGGGACGCCCACGGCGCCCGATCCACTTCTCGGACCCGGAGCACCGCCTCGCCGCCGAGGAGCGGCTGACGGCGACGAAGGCCCTCCGGGAGAAGGTCACGATGATCCGCGCGTTCTCCACCGACGCCGCCGCCGAGTGGGACGGCCCCCCGGTCGGCCTTCTGTTCATCGACGGCGACCACCGCGAGGGAGCAGTCCGCCGAGACTTCTCCGCGTGGGAGCCTCACCTCGCGAGCGGCGCGATCATCGCCTTCGACGACCACCGCCCCGACCGCTTCCCCGGCGTCGTGCAGGTTGTGGATAACCTTGTGGATAAGGGGATCATTGTGCATGAATCCACGGTCGGCACGTTGGCAGTCTGTAGGAGGATCCGATGAGGGTAATTCAGTTGGGACTGCAGAGGACCGGAACGAATGCGGCCCGAGCCCTCGTAGAGGCGAACCTCGGGATCCGGGTCGACTCTCGAAACAAACACCGCGCCCCTACGCGATCATTTCAGCCGGGAGAGGGGGCTCTCGTCACGTTCCGTCCCCCAGCCGAGTGGTGTTGGTCGATCTACCGATACCGGAAAAATAAGTACGCGCACATGACTCCCCCGGTCCCCCTCGACTTCTCCGAGGCGTTCATCGACGACGCGCTGGAGGAGTGGGTTCACGTAGCATCGCGGCAGCTCCATGCCGCCCTTGCTCCCCCGCATCAGCCCGCGGTAGTGCTGAACCATAGAACGGTCGTACACGACCCCGCCCGTGTCGTTCACGCGGTAGCGGAGATGATCGGCGTCCGGCCCCCTAGGGAGCTCCTCCTGTTCGACGGATACGCAAAGCGCGGGGGGTCGGAAGTGCGGGGAGCCGACCTGATCGATCACGATCGACCGTTCAATCGAACCGCCGCCACCGACGGAAGCTGGCGAGAACACGTCCCCGCCGACCTGCTCCAATACCTCGACGACGCCGCGGAGGCGGCGGCTACGTCGAATCCCCTTCTCCACACTCAGACGAAAATCACCTAGGAGCCCCCATGAGAGTCACCGCCGCGATCGTCGCTCACCCGGCTCGCCGCGACTCAGCCCTCGCGGTCCACGCCGCACTCGACCGGGAGGTGCCGCTGATCTTCGACGAGAACCCCGTCCCGTCCGCGGATCCGATCCAGCGCTGGATCAATCACAGAAACGCCTGGGAGGCCGCTCTCGCGGCTGATCCCACCGCCGATGCGGTAATGGTCATCCAGGACGATGTTCTCGTCTCGCGCGACCTGCTAGCCGGGGTAGAGCATGCCCTAAGCCACTTCCCCGGAGCTGCGTCACAGCGACCGGAGTTCCTCGTCAGCGCGTACACCGGGACCGGACGCCCGGATCAGCGCAACGTGAAGCGCGCGCTAGAGATCGCCCGGATCCGAGGAGACAGCTGGATCCGGACACGGTCGCTCAACTGGGGTCCGGCGATCATCGTCCCGACGTGGACGGTGCCCGCGATGCTCGACGCCGTCGAGAAGCACGTCCTCTCCCACACGCCTCCGCGATCCAACACCGACTACGCGATCGGGGTCTACTACCGGGACGTGATCGGCTGGGCGACGCACTACCTCGTCCCCTCGCTCGTCGAGACCGGGAAACTCCCCTCACTGATCGGACACGACAAGGGGCCGATCCGTCGCGCTCACCGTTTCATCGGAGCGGACGTCTCGGCCCTGTCGGTCCCCTGGGGACGGCTACCGAAGGGCGGGCTGGTCACCCGCCTCGACCGGCAGCGCTGATCAGCGCTTGGGCGTGTTCTGGTCGTCCACGGTCAGACCGAACACGGAGCGCGCCGCGGTCCAGCCTGCGAGAACGGGGACGGTGACCGCGAGGAGATCGAAGGCGGGAGTCGAGGCGTCGACGGCCATAGTAATGACCAGAGCGGCTCCGACGACGTCGAGAATCCGTCGGGCTACTCGCCGAGCCCGAGGGCTCTCGATGATCACGTTCGGCGTCTGCTGAGGGCGGGGTGAGGGGTTAGTCATCTCGGGGTCTCCTAGTGCTGCTCGTGGACGGCCATTCGGGAAGGTACTCGTGCCCTAGACACGGGGCGTCGATAATGATGCGGCGCGTGATCGCAAGGCTCTCCTTGAAGATCCTCACGTCCCTCTCGGCGGCGTTCGCCCGGTCGATCTCGCGTCGGCGCTCCTCTGCCTTCGTCGTCCGGGAGTGCTTGACGTTCTCCCACGAGGCCTTGACGATCGCCCCGATCGCCCCGCCGCCGAGAAGGGTGGCGAGGAGCTGCAACCACGAGTCCAACATGGTCTCTCACTCTCTGCGCCGAGGCTCGT
>JAJYRV010000376.1 GCA_021793935.1 Actinomycetes bacterium
GGGAGCTCACCGGCCGAGAGTGATCGCCCGGCAGATTCAGCGCTGCCCTGATCATTCTTCGCTGCGAGGAACGATGACTGCCGGCGGGCCCGTCGGCGCGGGGGCTGCCGTTCGCAGGGTGAACTCCTGCGGCACGTGCGGGTGGGTACCGATGATGAGGCGCTGGGAATCCTCGCGCTGTAGGTCGTAGAACTGGCCGCGTTCCTCCTCCGCGCGCGAACGGGCCGAACCGACGTGCCCGAGCCCGGCGAGGTCGCCCCCTTCGCTCCACGCCCGCGCCGCCTTGAGTAGGGGCGAGAAGTCGATTTCCTTTCCGCCCTCCCCTTTCCCCTCCCGCACCCCCTTGGGGTTACGCTGGGTGGGTGGACACATCCTCATCTCCAACGGTGAACTTCTCCTGGAACCTGCCCAACATTCTCACGATCTCCCGGATTGTGCTGGTTCCGGTATTCGTCGTGATGCTCCTGCTGCCGAACGAGACGGTGGGGCGCTGGCTCGCGCTCCTGGTGTTCGTGATCGCTTCCATCACCGATCGCTACGACGGGCTCCTCGCCCGGCGGCGAAACATGGTGACCAACTTCGGCAAGATCGCCGACTCATTCGCTGACAAACTCCTCACCGGTGCAGCGTTCATCATGCTCTCCTACCTCGGCTCCCTTCCGTGGTGGGTCACGGTGATCATCCTCGCCCGGGAATGGGGAATCACCGCCATGCGCTTCGCGATGGTGCGGAAACAGGTGATGGCCGCAGGCGCGGGCGGCAAGGCGAAGATGGTGCTCCAGATCGTGGGGATCTGCCTCCTCCTCGTTCCGTGGATCTCCCTCCTGGGAGACCGCGCGGGCACGGGGATGGTGCTCGTGAGCCAGGCAGTGGTCTACCTCGCGGCGCTCCTCACCGTGATCACGGGAATCGACTACGTGGTCAAGGCTGTGAAGATCTCCCGCGCCCACAAGGCCAGTGAACGTGACGCCGGCTGAGCTCCTCGATCACTTGGCCGCCGACGGGGCCACCCTCGCCTTCGCGGAGTCGCTGACGGGGGGTCTACTCACGGACGCCTTCGTCGCTGTGCCCGGGGCCTCCCGGGTCCTGCGCGGTGGAATCATCGCGTATGCGACGGAGCTGAAGGCCTCCCTCCTTGGGGTGGATCCCGGTCTCCTCGCCGAATTCGGCGCAGTCGACCCCGTCGTCGCCGAGCAGATGGCCGCCGGCGCCCGGGAACGGCTGGAGGCGACGTACGGGGTGTCGACGACGGGGGTCGCCGGCCCAGACCCGCAGGACGGCCAGCCGGTAGGAACCGTGTATATCGGGGTCGCCGGCCCCGGCGGCACCGGGCACACCCGGGTGCAACTCCACGGAGACCGGGCGGCGATCCGCGCGGGCGCTGTAGAACAGGCCGTGGCCACCCTCGCCAGAACGATGGGGCGGGCGTAGAGTAGCACAGGCCGCGCCGGTGACCGCCGTCAACGCACGGCTGGCTGCAAAAAGCTAGGTGTGGGGGTGGGCACATTCGGAACAATGCCGGGCCGTTCGGTGTTGACCATAGTGATGACCAAATACACACCTGCCACACTGAAGGCAACACGCGGTTCGAAATCGGGGTACGGTAGTACCACGGTATCCGCACGCACACGAAGGGAGGAGCCCACAATGATCGTTTTTCGTCACCAGATCGGCGATGTCTTACGTGGTGTTCGCCAGCGTCAAGGGCGCACCCTTCGAGAGGTCTCCTCGGCGGCGCGAGTCTCCTTGGGATATCTCTCCGAAGTTGAGCGAGGGCAGAAGGAAGCTTCTTCCGAGTTGCTGTTCGCAATCTGCGCCGCTCTCGACATCCCCCTATCTTTAGTCCTGCGGGAGGTCTCGGATCGCGTCGCCCTGCTTGAAGGTATTGCGATTCCCGATGTCATTCCTGCCGACCTGGGCAACGAACTCGCGGCGCTGTAACCGTTAACGCGCGCGAGTCGCTTGCCACCAGAGCGTTCCCGGGGCCCCGACGGCGGAAAACCGCCGGTCAGGGCCCCGTTCACGTGCGCGCCGACGGTGGCACTTGGCACCGGGGGCAGTAGAAACCCGGCCGGGACCACGGCGCGCGCCCGACGCGGACCTTGGCGATCTGCTGCCCGCATCGCCGGCAGGGACGGTGTTCGCGGCCATGCACGTGGGTGCGCCAGCCCGGGCGCAGGTCCCCCGTCGCCGTGAGTTGCTCCGCGGAAGCGCTGCGCGCCATGAGAGCCGATGCGGTGCGGTAGATCCGCTCGAGCGTCGCCTCGGGCAAGGAGTCGGCGGGCGCGAGCGGGTGCACGCGGGTGATCCAGAGGCTCTCGGCGAGGTAGATCGTCCCGATGCCCGCGGCGATCCGCTGATCGAGCAGTACCGCCCCGATGGTTCGCTGCCCGGCGTCTGCGGTGGCGGCGAACCGGCGGGCCGCGGCCGCGATGCCCGGGAAGTCCGGAGCCTTGGCCTCACGCGCCCCCGGTTCTCCCGCGAGGAGATCGGGCCCGAGCGTGCCAAGGAGACGGGGTTCATCGGCCGTGCGCAGGAGGTGGACTTCGCCCGGGAGGCGGCACACGCAGGTCCAGTCCCCGTTGCCGAGCACGATCCGGATCCGCCAGTCCCCGTAGTGCGCCGGTGGCAGAGTTGTCTCATCGATCCGCCAGACGCCATCCATCTTCAGGTGCACGTGCAGGGTGCGCCCGGAATCGAAACGAATGAGAGTGTTCTTGCCGTGACTCACGCAGTCGGTGATGCTGTGGCCGGTGAGGTCGACGGCGCCGAGCGAGCCGGTCCGAAGTTCGCTGCGGGTGACCTCCCGCCCGGCGAGGGCGGCCCGCAGACGGCGGGTGACCCGTAGCAGCACGTCCCCTTCAGGCATGGACGGGGTCCAGCCGAAGCCCGCGGGGGTGGGGCGTGTAGCCCGCCGCCGTGAGCGCGGGCGCGCGCGGGGAGGTGAGGGCACTCTCGCCGTCGATCTTCGCCAGCGAGTAACGCCCGAGGAGGCCCTCCC
>JAJYRV010000377.1 GCA_021793935.1 Actinomycetes bacterium
CCACCGGGTTCGGCCACCAGGAGAACAACCCCGCGAAGGCGATCGACTCCCCATGGCTGGGGAAGATGTAGTACGGGGTCTTCTCGCCGGTCTCGCTCGTGTGCCACTCGTAGTAACCATCGGCGATGACGAGGCATCTCGACGTCGAGAAGGGCTTCCGGAAGGATGGCTTCGTCGCCACCGTCTCGCTGCGCGCGTTGAACATCCGGGCGCCCATCGCGGCAGAGTCCGCCCACGGCGGCACCAATCCCCACCGGGCGGCGTGCATCGCACGGATCGGCTCGCCCGGATCGAAAGTCTCCTCGGTGCCGACGGGGCGCTCGGGGCGCTCCACGATGATCCGCACCGGAGTGGTGGGTGGGATATTCCAGTTCGGTTCGACCTCGAGCGCCGCCTGGGAGAGCGTGACGACGTCGAACTCGTCGGCGATCTGCTGAGCTTTTCGGAAGGAGGCGTAGCGGCCACACATGGGCTCAGTTTCTCATGGATCGATCGGAGTCCACTGCCCGGGCACGGGCCGCAGTTCGCGGCTGTGCGCATCGATGTTGCCGCCGACGGGCCGGAGCCGGTCCGGGTACAGGCCCGGCGCTGTGCGCAGATAGTGTTCATCGGCCGTGTAGGGGCTGGGGAGGGAGACGGGGACCAGCTCCACCTGCGAGATCGCTACCTCGAGGCCGGGAACCGGTGCCACGGTGACCTGAATCCGGGGCACATCGATCGGGTGGCTCCGCACGGGTGGGCGGAAGGCGATCTCGAGGCTTGCTTCTTCCCCCGCAATGATCGGAACCGGGATCTCGGTGTTCATCGCCCGGGGCGGGGTATCGGCAAAGACCTTCTCGAGCGTGCTGGAGGCGTTGGTTGGCTCTATTAGCCGGTTACTCTAATTGCTCGTGCGGGGCCCGCCGCACTGCGGTCGGAGCAGCGCCGGCAGCGGGTGCAGCGGCGGAGCGTGAGGTTAGAACGGCGGCGGATCGGGTTCGGGCGGGTTCAGCGCGGCATGGTCGGGCGGTTTGATCGTTCGACCCGTGCGGTCGATGAAGAGCCATTCGCCAGATACCCGAAGGATCGTGATCGCACGCTCGTGGACGAGGGCATGATGGTGCCAACAAAGTAAAATCCCTAAATCCACGTGGGTGGAACCGTTGTGCTTGAACCACTCGGCGCTGTGGTGGATCTCCCCGAAACCCGGTGGGGCGTCGCAGCCCGGATACTGACAATGTCGGTCCCGAGCGATGATCGCGCGGACTTGGTGGGCGGGAAAGATGCGTTCCTCGCGCCCGGAGTCCAAAACGGTTCCTTCTGGCCCGAACACGACCCGCGCGAGCATCGATTCGCACGTCAACCGGGCGAGAACGGCCGGCGGGAGCGGAGTTTCGTCGCCGATAGTGGCAGGCGGAACCCCCTCAAGGCGTTCGTAATCAAGACCGGCGTTAATGGCATGATCATCGCCCGGCTGCCACGACGTCATCCAGTCGGAGGAGTAAGGCGCATGGGTGCCGTTCCCCGTGGAAGGGGCGAGCATGAAGTCAGGCATGAGCGGGTGGGATTCGAACTGCACCGCCGGCACGGTCGCTTCTGCGAGTGCCTGGATCGTCTCGTAATCCATCGTCACGGTGAGATGAGGCCGGATACGGGCCGAGGGCAGCTTCGCCCCCGAATCCAGCGACAGGCGAGCGAGGGAAACGAGAGCGGCAGCGCGGCGCTGCTTCGGCGAGCGTAGGTCGTCGGCGCTCTTGCGGCCCATATGGGAGTTGAGTGCTTCCTCGACGATTGCGCCGTTAACGGTCGAGAGCCAGCCACTGAGGTGGTAGCCATCCAGCGTGGGGGAGAGGAAGACTTCCTCCTTGGAGCTCGCCTCCCGCCAGCCGCGATCGGCGGCTTCCGGATCCGCCATCACCGCCCACTGATCGACCACCCGGGAGAACTGGTTCGCATCGATCTGCGTTGCCGAGGCGATGAGGAACTCCTCGCCGCATTCCGGGTCGAGGAGGAGCTCGCGATGCTTCTCCGTCTTCGTGCATTTCCGGGAGATGAGTTCCGCGTGGTCGCGGGTGATCTTGCCTTCCGCGAGTGCTTGGCGGGTGTGGGGGAGGGTGTCCTTCAGCGACTTTGCAAGCTTCACGGTGCGCGTGGAACTCGCGCGGGTGGTGCCCGTGTTGTTCGTGAACCAGGAGGTGAATGTGCGGTGCCCATCGAGCGCCCATATCCCACTCGCCTCGGCAGCACTAACGGCCTCGGCTTGCAGCGCTGCAAGCGCGCGGTTCACACCTTCGATCGCGATGATCGCTTCGTTTGCGGCGACGCCCGGCATGCCTCGCCAGTCCAAGGCAGCGAACTCCTTCAGCTGGCTGGCCATTGCTTCGAGCTCACCCGTGGGCACCCCCGGTGTAGGTGGGGGAGTGGGTGAGGGGTCCGCCGCCACGATGCCTCCTTTGGCTCTTGCGTGTTGAACGGGGTTGCTCGTATTGCCACCATCGTATCATACGCACGTTCTAAAAGTGAAGGGGTTTGTGGAAAAGGATAGAACGCACGTTTTGCCGCAGGGTTTCCGCGCTACCATCGCAGCCATGGCACGGATCGCGTTCATCGGCACGGGCGGGACCTTCTCCAACGAGGGCACGGCGCCGACCGATTACCTCTCATACCTGCACTCCGGGAAGGTGCTGCCCGCGCCCGAGGTGCTGCGCCTCATGCCCGACGTGAGCGAGTGGGCAACGATCATTCCCGTGGGGTTCGCAGCCCTGCGTTCGAAGGGGATCGGACCCGCGCAGTGGATCGGCCTCGCAAGGCGGGTGAACGAGGTCGCCGCGGACCCAGAGATTGACGGTGTGATCATCTCCCACGGGACCGGGGTACTGGAGGAGACGGCCTACTTCCTCCACCTGACCGTGCGCGCCGCCGTGCCGATCGTGCTCGTGGGTGCCCAGCGCCCGCCCACGACGATAGGATCGGACGCGCAGAAGAACTTCCTCGACGCCGTCCATTGGATTCGCGCGCA
>JAJYRV010000378.1 GCA_021793935.1 Actinomycetes bacterium
CATGACGGCGATGCGGTGCGCGAGGCGTCGGACGACCGCGAGGTCGTGGCTGATGAACAGGCACGCGAGCCCGCGGCGTTGACGCAGGTCGTCGAGGAGGTCGAGCACCTCCGCTTGCACGGAAACGTCGAGCGCCGTCGTGGGTTCGTCGGCGATGAGGAGGTTCGGGCGGGCCGCGAGGGCCCGGGCGATCCCCACCCGCTGGCGTTGCCCGCCGGAGAGTTGCCCCGGGAGCCGCTTGCTGAATTCCGGGTCGAGGCCCACCTCTTCCAGCAACTGCCGAACTTCCTGCGCACGCTCGGGCCCGCGGCCCATCCGAGCGAAGACCTTCAGCGGCCGGGCGATCGCGTCCCCCACGGTGCGGCGGGGGTTGAGCGCGAGGTCGGCGTTCTGGAACACCATCTGCACGCTGCGGCGCACGTTCGGCGGGCGGTTGACGGCGGGGACGGCGAGGTCGTGTTCCTCGCCATCGGCGTCGCGCAGGCGCAGCTGGCCCTGTTCGATCGCGATGAGTCCCGCGAGCGCGGTGGCGACGGTGGATTTCCCGGAACCCGACTCCCCCACGAGGGCGACCGTTTCCGAGCGGCGCACGTCGAGCGTCAGATCCGAGACGGCGCGCCGGGGCGCCCGGGGGTAACGGATTCCCACGTCCTCCAACCGGAGCACGACGTCGGCCGGCATCGCGAGCGCCGCTGCGCCCTCGCCGTCGACACGCGGGGCGGCGGCGAGGAGTTCCTGGGTGTATTTTTCCGACGGCGCCAGGAGTACGTTCGCGGTCGCGCCCCGCTCCACCTCCCGCCCGGCGCGCATGACGACGACGTCGTCGGAGACCGCGGAGACGACGCCGAGGTCGTGGCTCACGATGAGCACCGCCATGTTGAGTTCGGCGCGCAGGTCGTTGACGAGTGCGAGCACGGCGGCTTGGGTGACGACGTCGAGCGCCGTGGTGGGTTCGTCGAGCACGAGCACACTCGGCCCGGGCGCGATCGCCATCGCGATGGCGACCCGCTGTTGTTGACCGCCCGAAATCTCGTGCGGGTAGCGCCGGGCGATCTGCCTGGGGTTGCGCAGCCGCACCTTGGCGAGCAGGTCGTGGATCGTCTCGTTGCTCGCCGGGAGGCCGTGCACGGCGAGGGCTTCGCGGAGCTGCTGCCCGATCCGCATGGAGGGGGTGAGGGAATGCCCGGCGTTCTGGGGAACGAGCGCGACTTTCGCGCCGCGCAGGTCGCGCAGCTGCGCCCGCGGTAACGCGAAGACGTCCGCGCCGAGCACCTCCACCGATCCGGAATCGACCCGGGAGCCGCTGCGCAGGTGCCCGAGCAGCGTGTGGGCGACGGTGGATTTCCCGCTTCCTGATTCGCCGACGACCCCGAGGGTCCGGCCGCGGTGCAGCTCGAGGTTGATGCCGCTGACGACGCTCACGCGGCGGGACCCGGCTTGGTAGGAGATGCGTAGATCGCGGATCTGCACGACGGGCCTGGATGCGTTGGTCATTGTTCGACTCCTCTCCTCGCCCGATCGACTCCCAAGTACTTGCCGAGGCCGTCGGCAGCGAGGTTGAGACCGATCACGAGGGCGGCGAGGGTGATGATCGGGGCGATGGTGCCCATCGGGGCGACCGTCAACGCCATTCGGTTCTCCTGAATCATCAGCCCCCAGTCGGGCGAGGGCGGATTCACGCCGAACCCGAGGAAGGACAACGTGGAGACGAGCAGCACGACCCACGAGGCGCGCATCGCGAACTCCACGAGGATGACGTCGAGGATATTGGGAAGGACCTCGCGCACGATGATCGCCACCGACCCCTCACCGCGGGCCTTCGCCGCGCGCACGTAGTCGCTCGTGAGGATCGGCCGGGCGGCGCCGCGGATGACGAGCGCGACCGCGGGCGAATACACGACCGTGATCGCGAGCACGAGCACGGGCACCGTGTTGCCGAACACCGAGACGATGAGGAGCAAGGCGAGCACCGCGGGCACGGCGAGGATGGAATCGAGGATCCGGGTGAGCGCGCTATCGACGAACCGGCCGTAGAACGCGGCGATGGTTCCGATGATCGTGCCGATCACCACCGAGCAGGCGGTTGCCAGCAGCGCGACGGTGAGCGCGAACCGGCCCCCGAGCAGCAACCGGGAGAGAACGTCCCGCCCGTACTGGTCCGTTCCCAGGGGGTGCGTGGTGCTCACCCCGGCGAGGGCGTTCTCCGCGTTCGTCGCGATGGGGTCGTAGGGAGCGAGGAGCGGAGCGAGGATCGCGATGAGCGCCGTCACCGCGACGAGGATGATCCCCACCTTGGTCGACCGGTCGAAATCGCGGCGGAACGCCGTGGCGGCGCGCCGGGCCCTGCTCCGCTGAGGCATGGATGTATTCACTGGGCCACCTCCTGGACCTTCCGCTCGTGGACCTTGCCCTCCTGGACCTTCCGCGCCGGGCCCGCGGTGCGGATCCGGGGATCAACCGCGAGCGCGATGAGATCTGAAATGAGGTTCGCCACCACGTAGATGAGCGCGGAGAGCACCGCGATCGCCTGCAGAACCGGCAGGTCCCGCGTGGAGACGGAATCGAGCATGAGTTTGCCGAGCCCGGGATAGTTGAAGATGGATTCCACCACGACGACCCCGCCGAGCAGCCAGGCGACGTTGATGGAGGCGATCGGCAGCACCGGGAGCACCGCCGTCGGCGACACGTGGCGCCACAGCACCCGGCGCCGCGGCACGCCTTTGAGTTCCGCCTGGGTCGCATACTCGGTCGCGAGCCCATCGATCGTGGAGGAACGCATCGCCCGCACGATGTAGGCCGCCATCGAGATGATGAGGGTGATCGCGGGCAAGATCGCGGCGGGAAGCAGATCCCCCAGCCCCGCGGAGGGGCCTTCCACGACGACCGCGGGGAAGATCGGCACCGCGATCGCAAGGGCGAGCACGAGGACGGTGGCGACGACGAACTCGGGGATGCTCATCCCGATGAGGGCGAGCAGCGAGATCGTCGTGTCCGCGG
>JAJYRV010000379.1 GCA_021793935.1 Actinomycetes bacterium
TCACCTACACCGACACTGTCGAACCGCGGATGCTGCTCGTGCAGTACTTGCGTGAGGTGTTGGGCAAGACGGGCACCGTGGTCGGCTGCGACACGAGTAACTGCGGGGCATGCACGATCGAAGTGAACGGGGCGAGCGTGAAGTCGTGCACGATGCTCGCCGTCGAGGCCGACGATTGTGAAGTGCTCACGATCGAAGGGCTCGCCTCGAACGGGGAACTGCATCCGCTGCAACGCGCGTTCAACGACTGCCACGGGCTTCAGTGCGGCTTCTGCACCCCCGGCATGATCATGCAAGCAAAATCCCTCCTGAGCGAGAACCCCGCGCCCACCGATGGCGAGGTGCGCGAAGGACTCCAAGGCAACCTGTGCCGGTGTACCGGCTACCAGAACATCGTCGCCGCGGTTCAACAAGCAGCGAGTGAGGGGGCACAGCAATGACGATCCTCGATGCACCCAAGCGGGAGATCGGTCGGGCCCGGAAGCGGAAGGAAGACGCCCGCCTCATCACCGGTCGCACCCGCTTCACGGACAACATTTCCTTGCCAGGAATGCTGCACCTGGCGATGGTGCGCAGCCCTGTGGCCCATGCGAAGATCCTCTCGGTCGATGTGACCGAGGCGAAGAGCTCCCCCGGCGTCATTGCCGTGCTCACCGGCGCCGACCTCGCCGATGTTCAAGGCAGTTTGCCGAACGCCTGGCCCGTCGCCCCGGATCAGAAAGCGCCACCGCGCCCGTCGGTAGCGGTCGATAAGGTCGCCTTCGCCGGCGATATCGTTGCCGTCGTCGCCGCCCGCTCTGCAGCCGAGGCACGCGATGCGCAGGAACTCGTCGACGTCGAGTACGAGAACCTCCCAGTCGTGCTCGACCTAGAGGCCGCTGCTCGCGATGAGCAGCTGGTACACGAGGAACTCGGCACGAACGTTTCAGCGACGTGGGTGTTCGACTCCGCCGAGGCCGGCACGGGCAACGACGTGGAGGAATCCCTTGCGAATTCCGACGTCGTCGTCGAACGAACTTTCCGCCAACAACGCCTCATTCCGGCGTTCATGGAGCCCCGCTCGACCGTCGTGGACCCCACCGGTGAGCAGATCACTATGTGGTCGGCCACGCAGATCCCCCACATCCTCAAACTCATGCTCGCGATGACCCTCGGGATCTCCGAAAGCAAGTTGCGCGTCGTCGCACCGGACGTGGGCGGGGGCTTCGGCGGCAAACTCGCGGTCACCCCCGAGGAGGCGATCACCCTCCTCGTCGCCCGTAGGCTCGGCAAGCCGTGCAAGTACACTGAGACCCGCAGCGAGTCCCTGCAAGGGGCCCATCACGGGCGGGATCAGATCCAGAAGATCCGCATCGGTGCGACCAGGGACGGCCGGGTCACGGGCCTAGACGTGCGGCTCCTGGCCGATATGGGCGCCTACCTCGGCCTTATCACCTCCGGGGTGCCCATCCTCGGGGCGTTCATGTTCAACGCGATCTATAAGTTCGATGCCTACCGGTTCGAATGCAAGAACATCTTCACGAACAAGGTGTGGACGGATGCCTACCGCGGCGCCGGTCGGCCTGAAGCAACCTTCGGTATCGAACGGATCATGGATGAACTTGCCCGAGAACTGGGCATGGACCCGATGGAACTTCGCAGGAAGAACTGGATCGGGCACGAGGAGTTCCCGTTCACCACGATCGCGGGCCTGGAATACGATTCGGGCAACTACGAAGCGGCCACCGAGCGGGCGCTGGAGCTGTTCGGCTACGAGGAGCTGCGCGAGGAACAACAGCGCCGCCGCGAGGCGGGCGACCCGGTGCAACTGGGGATCGGCATCTCCACGTTCACCGAGATGTGCGGACTCGCCCCCTCCCGGGTGCTCGGCTCCCTCAGTTACGGGGCCGGCGGCTGGGAGTACGCCCAAGTGCGAGTGCTGCCCACCGGAAACGTTGAGGTCGTCACCGGCTCCAGCCCGCACGGGCAGGGGCACGTGACCTCGTGGAGTCAACTCGTGGCCGATCGGCTCGGGGTCCCGTTCGAGAACGTGGAAGTGCTCCACGGCGATACCCATATCGCTCAGAAGGGCATGGACACCTACGGGTCGAGGTCGCTCGCCGTGGGCGGGATGGCCGTCCTCGCCGCCGCCGACAAGGTGATCGAGAAGGCGAAGGTCATCGCTGCGCACATGCTGGAGGCGAGTGAGGGCGACGTCGAATTCACCGATGGCACGTTCGGCGTGAAGGGAACCGACAAGGGAGTCTCCCTCGCCGAGGTCTCGCTCGCCACGTTCGCGGCGCACGACCTGCCCGACGGCGTCGAACCAAGCCTCGATTCGGATGCGACGTTCGACCCGGAGAACTTCTCCTACCCGCACGGCACGCACCTCGCTGCGATGGAGGTCGACACCGAGACGGGGCAGGTGAAGATCCGCAAGTACGTGTGCGTCGATGACATCGGCAACGTGGTCAACCCGCTCCTGGTGGACGGGCAGGTGCACGGCGGGCTCGCACAGGGGATCAGCCAGGCACTTTTCGAGGAGGCGGTCTACGACGACTCGGGAACCCTACTGACGGCGTCCTTCACCGACTACCTGCTCCCGAGTGCCGCGGACCTGCCGGAGTTCATAACCGACCGCACGGAAACCCCGTCCACGACGAACGAACTCGGGGTCAAAGGGGTGGGCGAGGCGGGTACCATCGCCTCCACTCCGGCGATCGTCAACGGAATTCTCGACGCGATTCGGCACCTGGGTGTCGACGACCTCGAGATGCCCTGCTCCCCCGCCCGGGTCTGGAACGCGATCAACGCGAAGAAGGAGTGACATGATTCCCAGCGCTTTCGAATATGAGGCACCCACGTCCACCGCTGATGCGGTGGAGCTACTGGCCGGGGCTCCGATGGGGGCGAAGATCCTTGCCGGTGGGCAGAGTTTCATCCCCGTGTTGCGGCTACGGATGGCCGACCCCGAGCTCGTCGTCGGCCTGGCGAAGATCCCCGGGTT
>JAJYRV010000380.1 GCA_021793935.1 Actinomycetes bacterium
AACTGGCAGCGAATGGAAACTCCGGCATGCACGTGGACCTCGAACACGTCCTGTTGCGCGATGAGGAACTCAACGCCGGCGAGATCCTCATGAGCGAATCCCAAGAGCGGATGATGGCGATCGTGCGCCCGGACAAGCTTCAGGCGTTCCTCGCAACCTGCGAGAAATGGGAGGTAGAGGCCGCGGTCATCGGCGAAGTCAACGATTCCCAGCGGCTCACGATCGATCACTTCGGGGAGCGGATCGTCGACGTCGATCCCAAGACGGTCGCCGACGGCGGCCCCGTATATGACCGCCCCTATGCCCGCCCGAACTGGCAGGACGACCTCAACGCCGACCGCGCCGAAGACCTGCCCCGCCCCACCGGGCCCGCGGAGATCGCCGAACAGATCCGCACGCTGGTCGCGAGCCCAAACCTCGCTGACAAATCCTGGGTCACCGACCAATACGACTCCCTGGCCCGGGGGAACACCGCGCAGACCTTCCCCGACGACGCCGGTGTAGTCCGGGTCGAAGAGGAAAGCGGGTTGGGGATCGCGCTCGCGGCCGACGCCAACGGCCGGTTCACCAAACTCGATCCCTACGTGGGTGCGCAACTCTCCCTCGCAGAGTCCTACCGCAACGTAGCTTGTGCCGGTGCCCGGCCCGTCGCGATCTCCGACTGCCTCAACTTCGGCAATCCCGAGCACCCCGAGCCGATGTGGCAACTCGTGGAAGCGATCACCGGGCTTGCCGATGGCTGTGCAGAACTGGGCATCCCCGTCACCGGTGGAAACGTCTCGCTGTACAACTCGACGAAGAACGATTCGCTGCCCGCCGGGCACATCGATGCCTCCATCAACCCGACCCCAGTCATCGCCACCCTCGGCGTGATCGACGACGTCGCCCGGGCGATCCCATCGGGATGGCAGGAGGAGGGCCTCGCCGTCTACTTGCTCGGGGAAACCCGGGAGGAACTGTCGGGTTCGGAATGGGCGCGGACCATTCACAGCCACCTCGGCGGGGTACCGCCGCAGGTCGACTTCGCCGCCGAGAAACGCCTCGCGGACGTTCTCATCGCCGCGGGCGCCGATGTGCTGCTCGATTCCGCGCACGACGTCTCCGGGGGCGGACTCGCCCACACTCTCGTGGAATGCGTGCTTCGACACGGCACCGGAGTTCGGGTGGTGCTCGATGACCTCCTCGCTCGTGACGGCATCGACCTCACGACCCTGCTGTTCTCCGAGACGGGGGCGCGCGCCGTCGTGTCCGTGCCGCGGAACTTCGAAGACCGGTTCGTGAACCTGTGCCAGGTGCGTGAGCAGACGGCGGTGAAGATCGGGACGACGCAGGGCACCGGCGAAGACGCGCGCCTGGAGATCCAGGGCGTGTTCGATGCCAGCGTCGAGGAGCTGCGCGCCCTCAGCGCGGGCGTGCTGCCGGGGCTGTTCGACTAGGACAGTGCCGCAATGTTCGGGGGCTTGGCACTACCGCACGAAGTGGGCGCGGTTTACCCTGAGAACCTGACCCGATAGAAAGGTGCCGCGTGGACCCTGCACTGAGCTCCGTATTCGACCTCGTCCTCACCCGGAACCCGGGAGAGACGGAATTCCACCAAGCGGTCCACGAGGTGTTCTCCTGCCTCGGCCCCGTGCTGCGCACCCACCCCCAGTACACCGACGCTGCCGTGTTGGAACGGCTTTGTGAACCCGAGCGACAGATTATTTTCCGGGTGCCCTGGGTGGATGACGCGGGCAAGATCCACATCAACCGCGGCTTCCGGGTGGAGTTCAACTCCGCGCTCGGCCCCTATAAGGGCGGCCTGCGCTTCCACCCCTCGGTGAACCTGAGCATCATCAAGTTCCTCGGGTTCGAGCAGGTGTTCAAGAACGCACTCACCGGCATGCCGCTGGGCGGTGGCAAAGGCGGCTCGGACTTCGACCCCCGCGGGCGCTCCGATTCGGAAGTGATGCGGTTCTGCCAATCCTTCATGACCGAGATGTACCGCCACCTCGGCGAGTACACGGACGTTCCCGCCGGGGACGCAGGGGTGGGGACCCGTGAGATCGGCTACCTCTTCGGCCAGTACAAGCGGATCACGAACCGGTACGAATCCGGGGTGCTCACCGGCAAAGGCCTCACGTGGGGCGGATCGCTGCTGCGCACCGAGGCGACCGGCTACGGCACGGTCATGTTCGCCGCCCGCATGCTGCAGACGCGCGGGGAGGACCTCGCGGGCAAACGGGTCGTCGTTTCCGGCTCGGGCAACGTGGCGATCTACGCGATTCAAAAGGCGCAGGAACTCGGTGCACACGTGGTCGCCTTCTCCGACTCCTCCGGCTACGTCATTGATGACGACGGCGTTGACCTCACCGTGCTGCGGGACGTCAAAGAGCGCTGCCGGGGCCGAGTGGCCGACTATTGTGAGCAACGGCCCGGGGCGCGGCTCGTGACGGACGGGTCGATCTGGCAGGTCCCGTGCGACGTCGCCTTCCCCTGCGCCACGCAGAATGAACTCGACCGTGAGGGGGCGGAACTGCTCGCGAGGAATGGTGTGCGCGCCGTCGTCGAGGGAGCGAACATGCCCACGACCGCCCAAGCGGCCCGGTTCCTCGCCGAGCAGGACGTGCTGTTCGCCCCGGGGAAGGCCGCGAACGCGGGCGGGGTGGCGACCTCAGCCCTGGAGATGCAGCAGAACGCCTCCCGAGACGCGTGGAGCTTCGCCTTCACCGAGGAGCGGCTGGCGGAAATCATGACCGGCATCCACGATCGTTGCCTGCGTACCGCGGAGGAATACGGGGCGCCGGGGAACTACGCGCTCGGGGCGAACATCGCTGGGTTCACCAAGGTCGCCGACGCCGTCATCGCCCTCGGGGTGATCTAGCCGCGGCACCGCCGATACGGGCGATAGAATCAGCCCGTGGCACGACGACGAATATCGCCTGCCGATGGGCAGGCTGCGCTGAGCGCGTGGGCAGCCGGCGAAGCGACCGGAGCCCAG
>JAJYRV010000014.1 GCA_021793935.1 Actinomycetes bacterium
CACCCGCGGATACACCAACCCCTGCTGGCGGCGGGGCGCTCCCGACGCCAGCTGACGGCGCGGCGGAACCCGCGTCGTCTGAAACCATCGGCGCCGAACTACTAGCGCTCGTGCAACGTGCGCAGTCGCTAGGGATCGACGCCGAACAATCGCTCCGATACGCCACGCGCGATCTCGAAGCGAAACTCGACCTGCCACCCCGCGCCTAGCCAGCGCTATCGTGTGGGGTGGACCTTTCTCACACCAAAGGAGAATTCATGGCCATCATTGAGGCCCTTGGAGCCCGCGAAATCCTGGACTCGCGTGGAAACCCGACCGTCGAGGTAGAGATTGCTCTCGACGACGAATCATTCGCGCTCGCCGCTGTGCCCTCGGGCGCATCGACCGGTGCGTTTGAAGCAGTGGAACTGCGCGACGGCGATAAGTCCCGCTACCTCGGTAAGGGCGTGCAGAAGGCAGTGAAGTCCGTTACCGACCTCATCGCCCCCGAGGTGCTCGGGATGGACGCGACCGACCAGCGTGCGATCGACGAGGTGATGCTCGCGCTCGACGGCACCCCGAACAAGGGCAAGCTCGGCGCGAACGCGATGCTCGGCGTCTCTCTCGCCGTGGCTCATGCCGCTGCCGACAGCGCCGGGTTGTCCCTCTTCCGCTACCTCGGCGGGCCGAACGCGCACGTGCTGCCGGTGCCGATGATGAACATCCTCAACGGTGGCTCCCACGCCGACACCAACGTCGACATCCAGGAGTTCATGATCGCTCCCATCGGGGCGACGTCGTTCGTTGAGGCCTACCGCTGGGGCGCGGAGGTGTACCACGCGCTCAAGGCGGTGCTCACCGAACGGGGCCTGGCCACGGGGCTCGGCGACGAGGGCGGCTTCGCCCCGAATCTCGACAATAACCGAGCGGCCCTCGACCTCATCCTCGTCGCGATCGAGAAGGCCGGCTTCACCGCCGGTTCGGACGTCGCGCTCGCACTCGACGTCGCCGCCACCGAATTCTTCGCCGACGGCGCCTACCAGTTCGAAGGCAAAGCGACCTCGCCGCAGGAACTCATCTCCTACTACAACCAGCTCGTCGCTGATTACCCGCTGGTCTCGATCGAGGACCCGCTGAGCGAAGACGAGTGGGGTAGCTGGAGCGACCTCGTTTCCCAGATCGGAGACAAGGTGCAGATCGTGGGCGACGACCTGTTCGTCACCAACCCCGAGCGCCTCGCCCGCGGGATCAAGGAGAAGTCGGCCAACTCCCTGCTCGTGAAGGTCAACCAGATCGGTACCCTGAGCGAGACCCTCGACGCGATCAGCCTCGCCCAGCGCGCGGGCTTCACCGCGATGGTCTCCCACCGCAGTGGCGAAACCGAGGACACGACGATCGCTGACCTGTCCGTCGCCGTGAACGCCGGCCAGATCAAGACCGGTGCCCCGGCTCGCGGCGAGCGGGTGAACAAGTACAACCAGCTCCTGCGCATCGAGGATGAACTCGACACCGCTGCGGTATACGCCGGTGCGAGCGCCTTCCCCCGCGCGAACTCCTAACCGGGCAGCCCTGCAGCGCGCGTAGCGCGGCAGGCGACGCAATTCCCAGCTCGAGCAGGGCCTTAGGCCGCCGTTTCCAGCGATTCATCGGCTTAAGACCCTGCTCGCTGCGTTCCACCTGTTAAGCCTCGGCGTTAAGTAGCGCGTGTGCGTGCGTCGAGCAGCGCGGCCACGAGCTCGCAAAACCAGCCATACCGAATGCCGCCGCCCCTTGGAGGCGGGATGATGTCGATGCCCACTGGACCTTCAGCGGCGGCTTCTTGCGCTCAAGACCGGCCTGAGCAACCTCGTCATATCGTTGGGTAAGAACTCAGCCAGTACGCTCTTGCAGCCAATGCGTGAAGAACGCTGATGCACCCGTAGTGTCACACTAGGACGACCATCCGCTACTCCAGATTCGTTTCCTCCTCTGCAGTCCTCATTGTTGCAGATGAAGGCAATTTTGAGCCTGCACCTGTGCTACTGCACGCGTGCACCAGCTAGCGGCGCCACCTACACGGCTACTCAAATCTGCGGCGATCGCCCCTGCCGATGTTCACGTTTCATCGTCCCTTCTTTTAGGAGGCAAACGGATTGATCCTCCGGCAGCCTTGACACGGGCGAGTAGCCCGTGTGGGGGATCGCGGTCTGTGATGATTCCGTTGATATCGAACCAGTCGCCGATGGAATGACTGCCAACTACTCCATGCTTCGATGAGTCAGCCAAAATGAAGGCTTCAGTGCTCTGTTGAGCCACCGTGCGCTTGATTTCGGCGTCGTCAAAATCGAAATCCGTAGCGCCCGCGACGCCATCGACTCCGCCGCAGCTCAGAAGTGCGAGATCAAAGTGCATTGTCTGGATGAAATTGTGCGTCGCAGTCCCTGACAATGACCACTCACCTCGACGGAGTCGACCGGGTGCGAGGATGAGGTCGGCTTGAGAATTGCTGGAGATCTCTAGTGCAACCAACAGCGAATGGCTCACGATGGTCCCCGTAAAGAAGGGTGCGAGAGATCTGGCAGCAGCCTGGGCAGTGGTTCCAACATCAATGAAGATTGTCTTGCTCTCCGCAGCAATCCTCGCAGCAACGTTGCCTATTACACGCTTGGCCTCTGTGTTGATCCTTGCCCGCTCCGTGAAGGGCGGCTCCGAGCTCTGCTGACGGTGAAGCATGACGGCTCCTCCGTAGACGCGGCGCAGCCTTCCTTTATCTTCGAGATGGATCAGATCGCGCCGAATTGTTTCCTGAGAAACCCGCAAAGCACGTGCAAGTTCGAGTGTTGAGACAGCTGCCTCCGACTGAAGTGCACGCTCAATGTGGTGGTGTCTTGCGACGACGTGCATCTGGTTCACACCTTTGCGAAGACGGGTAGACAACTTGCAATCCACATTGTTCCACAAACCTGTCATTCAAATCCACAACCGCTTAGGGTCACCAGTAATAACCGTTTGTGAATGTCTCGGGTGATACCGCTCGGAGAAGAGTTGAAAGAGAGGGTTGTGCAGTGGCAATTCTGGCATTAGACCAAGGGACGTCCGGCTCCAAGGCGATTGTTGTTGATGATGATGGCATCCACGCTGTGGTGGAAAGATCCGTCCATCCGAAGTATCTCCATGGCGGAGCTGTGGAGCAGGATGCGATGGAACTTTACAACTCGATAGTTGACGCGGGAAAAGAGGCCGTAGCGAGAGCCGGAAAGCCGATAGAAGGGGTCTCTCTGGCTAATCAGGGGGAGACGATCCTGGCCTGGGATCCTAAGAGTGGCGAGCCGCTGACTCCGTGCATCGTTTGGCAAGATCGACGGTCCGAAACCATTGTCGAACGGCTTCGCGGGCATGCGAACGAAATCCATGAACGCACCGGACTCGTCCTCGATTCCTATTTCACGGCGCCGAAAATGACGTGGCTGCGCGAAAACCTCACGAGGGAGGGCGTCGTCACCACGACGGATACGTGGATGATTTTCCGCCTTACCGGTGAGTTCGTGACTGATGTTTCTACGGCGTCCCGGTCTCTTCTATTCAACGTTGACGATGCGGCATGGGATCAACGGCTAATCGAGATATTCGGTTTAGATGATGAGGAGTTCCCGCGCGCAGTCGCATGCGACGAGATCGTAGGTACAACCAGTGTTTTTGGTGCAGAAGTCCCTGTCGGCGGGCTTATTGTTGATCAGCAAGCCGCACTGTTTGCTGAAGCATGTTTGGAGCGGGGACAAGGCAAATGCACTTACGGAACCGGCGCGTTTATCCTCGTGAACATGGGAGAAACCGCTCCGCGGTTTGACAACGGCTTGACGACGTCGATCGCGTGGCAGTTGAGAGGGCGCACGACATACTGCTCGGACGGCCAGGTCTACACGACCGGTTCGGCAGTCCGGTGGCTCCAAGAGCTTGGCGTCATTCGGGATGCAGAAGAAATGGACGAGATCGCTGCCGCTGACTCGGGAGGTGTTGTGTGCGCGCCGAGTTTCGCTGGGCTTGCGGCCCCATGGTGGAAGCCAGAAGCAGGGGCGTTTATTCTCGGTATGAAGCTCGCAACAGGGCGCGGGGAGATCGTCAGAGCAGTCCTGGATGGAATAGCTTGCCAGGTTGCAGAGCTCGCGGATCTCACTCTCCCGGAACTCGGCGAGCCAATCGATCGGCTCCGGGTTGATGGTGGGCTGACGCAGAGCACGACGTTGATGCAATCGCAGGCAGACATGCTGAAGACGCCGATAGAGATTTATCCTTCTCCTCATGCTACGGCGCTTGGCACAGCCGCCTGTATGCGCCTTGCGCTGAGCCCAGAACTTCCCGTCGAAGCTGGCCCTTATGAATGGACGGCCCAGGCTAGCTACACGCCCGAGCGCCCCGCCGCCGAAGTCGATGAATACCGTGCGCGCTGGCGCGACGCCGTTGAAGCAACTATGGAGGTGTAGCCGTGGGGATCAACGACGTCATCATCCTTATTATGGCAATCTTCCTCGTCATCGGAGGTATCGATCGCGCGATCGGTAACCGGTTTGGGCTCGGCGAGCAGTTTGAGGAGGGGCTGAATACCTTCGGCCCGCTGGGGCTCGCGATGGTGGGAATGATCTCCCTTGCCCCGATACTCTCCAAGATTCTGAGTCCGGTTGTCGTTCCTGTATACGAGTTTCTCGGCGCTGATCCCGCAATGTTTGCCGGTACTCTACTCGCGAACGACATGGGCGGGTATCACCTCTCTATGGAAATGGCTCAGAGTGAGGAAGCCGGCCTGCTTGCAGGAGCCATTCTTGCGGCGATGCTTGGATGCACGATCGTCTTTACCATCCCCGTGGGATTAGGCATCATTGCAACAGAGGATCGCTCCTACTTCGCGCACGGCGTTCTCGTTGGGGTCATAACGATTCCCATCGGCGTGCTCGTAGGCGGATTGGTGGCGGGTTTCGACCTCGCAATGATCCTGAGCAACCTCGTACCAATTTTAATTGCGGCGATTCTCGTTGCCCTGGGGCTCTGGAAGTTCCCGACCGCCATGACTAAAGGGTTTCTCGGATTCGGAAAGTTCCTAGTGGCGATTATCTCCCTAGCGCTGGCACTTGCCGCATTCGAGTTCCTCAGCGGATGGCAGGTGATGCCGACCGGGTGGGAGCTTGCGCCAGTTATGGATGGGCTCATGATCGTAGCGGAGATCTGTCTGTTCCTAATGGGGGCATTTACCCTCATGCGAGTGCTCACTAAGGCGGGCTCAAAGCCCTTGCGCGCGTTCGGGCGTTTGCTCGGGATGAACGAGGTCGCCTCCGGCGGGTTGATCCTGTCGATGGCAAATGCGGTACCCACGTTCGGCTTGATGTCCAAGATGGATAAGCGGGGGATTTTCATCAACACGGCATGGGCGGTGTCCGCGATGGCGCTTCTTGGTGACCATCTCGGTTTCACCGCAGGGGTGGCATCGGAAATGATCACGCCCATGATCGTCGGCAAACTTGCCGCTGCAGTGAGCGCGATTGTGCTCGCTTACTTGATTTCGCTCAAACGCTACCCTGCGCATTCGGAATCAGCTCCAGTTGAGAGCGCACGTTAGCGGGTCTAAACGGCTCGTGACCCGACGCAATGCTTCAACCTTTGGAAGGGAAGACACGTGAACCAACCCGATTACGACATAGTGATCATAGGAGCGGGTGTTATCGGCGCAGCGATTGCACGAGATCTAGCGGGTACGCGCAATTCGGTTGCTTTGGTGGATAGTCGGGATGACATCGGCTCCGGCACTACAAAGGCTAACACTGCGATCTTGCATACCGGCTATGACGCTAAGCCCGGGACGTTGGAAGCCCGGCTGGTTGCGCGTGGTTACCATCTGCTCAAGGAATACTGCGCCAAGACCAACATTGGTGTGCGCGAGACCGGCGCGATCCTTGTCGCGTGGGACGAGGAGCAGGCGCGGTCCCTGCCCGCGTTGAAGGAGCGTGCTGAAGCAAACGGATATTACGAGACGTCCCTTCTCTCGGCTCAAGAAGTCTACGATCACGTTCCCTCGCTGGGAGAGGGAGTGACGGGAGGTCTTGATGTACCGGGCGAGGCGGTGATCGACCCATGGTCGGTGCCCTTGGCCTTTGCCACGGAAGCGGTGAACAGAGGGGCAGAACTCTTGAGATCGCGTCGAGTCCTGCGCGTCGATGTCGGTACAACGACCACGGTCTACACCGACCAAGGCCCTGTCACTACCCGCTGGGTCATTAACGCCGCCGGTTTGGGGGCTGACGAGGTCGAGAAGATGTTCGGGTATAGCCGCCTGAAGGTGCACCCGCGAAAAGGTGAACTGCTGGTATACGACAAGCTCGCGGCCGGTCTCGTTGACAGGATTGTTCTTGCGGCTCCCTCAAAAGCGGGCAAAGGAGTGCTCATCAGCCCGACAATATTTGGGAACGTGATGCTCGGACCAACCGCGGTCGATATCGACGATAAGGGCGACACATCCACTACTGAGGATGGGTTCGAGTTCCTCCTGCAGAAGGGACGGGCGATCATGCCAACGTTGCTGAACGAGGAGGTGACGGCGTCATACGCGGGGTTGCGTGCCGCGAACAACCAAAATGACTATCTGATCGACGTCGATGAGCGCCAACGCTATGTCGTTGCGGGTGCGATCCGGTCAACTGGGCTCACCTCGGCTCCTGCCGTGGCGGAGCATGTCATGGCTCTTCTCACGGCCGCGGGACTCGACGTTGAGGTTCGTGAAGACTTACCTGAACCTCCGCTCATGCCGCCTTTGGGAGAGCACCAAAGGCGACCCTTTGCAGATGATTCAAAAATCCGAGACGACCCGGCCTACGGAAAAATTGTCTGCTTTTGCGAGCGCGTGAGCGAGGGAGAGATTCGCGACGCAATGGAGTCTGTCATCCCACCGTGGAGCTTGGAGGGGTTGCGCCGACGAACACGGGTAATGAACGGACGCTGTCAAGCGTTCTATTGCGGGGCCCGGGTGAAATCTCTATTCGAGGAGAGTAAGGGGCAGGCCGATGAGTGAACAGGTGAAGTTGCTGAAGCCTACGGTGGCGATCGTAGGTGGTGGTCCCGCCGGTCTCAGTGCTGCGAAAAAGCTTGCAGAAGCAGACATTGGTGAAATCCTTGTCCTTGAGCGGGAAGCGGAAGCGGGCGGGATCCCTCGTCATTCTGATCACACAGGTTACGGCATCCGAGATCGCTACCGGTTGATGGCGGGCCCGGCGTATGCCCGAACGCTGCTGCGCGACGCGCGCGCTGCCGGGGCGTCGATCATGACGCATACTTCGGTTACTGATTGGGATGATGAAAAGACCCTCCTCGCGACGAGCCCAGAAGGGCGCTTGCGCATCCGGCCGGAGGTGATCCTATTTGCTACGGGAGCGCGGGAACGTCCCCGCACGGCTCGGATGATCGTCGGAGATCGGCCTGAAGGAGTGCTGACAACTGGGCAGCTGCAAAATCTCGTGCATATCAATGGGGACCGAGTCGGTAATACAGCGGTAGTTATCAACGCTGAGCTCGTGAGCTGGTCCGCTGTGCTTACGCTCAAACAGTCCGGGTGCAATGTCAAAACACTCGTAAGTGAATACCCGAAGAGCGAGTCTTACCGGCTGTTTCGTACCGTGGGGCGATGGGGGTTGCGTACGCCTGTGCTCACGAGTTCTCGGGTAATTCGCATCCTAGGCAGAGGGAGAGTCACTGGAGTAGAGGTGGAGCACAAGATTACGGGTGAACGTGGAGTGATCGCGTGCGATACGGTCGTTTTTACAGGGGACTGGATTGCAGATCATGAACTACTGCAGAAGGCCGGAATCGAGATGAGTGCTTCTAGCGGTCCGGCCGTCGATACGGCGATGCAGACCTCGAAGGAGGGAGTATTCGCCGTCGGGAACGTCAACCATCCCGTCGAAACTGCTGACGTGGTTGCGCTCGAGGGACAATACGTCGCAAGCCGTATTGTCGAGTATCTGCGGGGGCACCGGCCGGGCGCTGCGGCGCTCCCAATAGAGACGGCGCCGCCAATCAAGTGGATTGCTCCGTCGTTTCATCTCCCAGGGGGTTTTCCGCCTGCTCGTGGCCGTCTCGTTGCGTGGGTCGATCAATATATTCCGCGACCAACAGTCACCGTATTCCAAGGTGAGAAGGAGATCGCTAGAAGGCGGCTTCTGTGGCCGGCTGCACCGGGCCGAGCTTTTCGGATACCGTCATCCCTTTTGAAAAATGCCGAGGCAGGCTGTGGGCCGCTTCGGATCTCAATCGGAAGCTGAAGTCTCAGTTCCAACACTGTTGGTTAGGGGGAAGGAGCGCGGAAAGTTATTGGCATGTCAATATGTCGACCGTTCCTGTCTAGGGTCCTCTGCGGCGAAGAAAATATTGATTATTTGCTACCTCTTCTGGCGCGCTTGCCCACCTGAATCTTCCGCCCTACTTTTTTGGTTGTACAGTCGATATCTATGCCGGCCCGGCACGCCCGGCCGTAAATCCGGGGCCGGGGCGCGCTCGTGCGGCAAGATGGGGGAGTGAGCCGCCGCCCCGCAACTCGAATCACCCCGTCGGGTGCTGCTCGGGGGCGCCCGAAACCGACGAGCAAGCCCGGCGGTGCAAAACCGCCGGCGAGCCGCAAGCGCCCCGCAACGCCGGAAGTGGAGCGCGAGAACCCGCGCCCGCCGCGCCAGATCACGGTACGAACGCTGGTACTCGCCGTCGTGCTCCTCATGGCTTTCGTGCTCATCACGCCCACGCTCCGCGCCTACGTGCGCCAGCAAGAGGAGCTGCGCGAGCTCAACACCGAACTGGCTCAGGCGCAGGAGGAGTCGGAGAACCTCGAGGCGGCGATCCGGCGGTGGAACAACGATGAATTCATCCGCAGCCAGGCTCGGGAGAGGTTCGGTTTCGTCATGCCCGGGGAAACTCCGTACCGGGTGCTCGATCCCGAGACCATCCTCGGGGAGGAACCCGAGTTAGAATCAGACCTGGTCGCCTCGATCCCCCTGGGAGATGGGCCCTGGTACCTAGACGTGTGGGAATCGGTTCAAGTAGCCGGAGAGATGGAGCCGTAATGCCGGTATCGGCTGAGGACCTTGCCGTGATTACCGAGCAGTTGGGCCGGCAAGCGCGGGGAGTGGTCGGCGTCGCCGCACGCTGCGTCTGCGGGCGGCCGGCCGTGGTGAAAACCCTCCCGCGGCTGCCGAACGGCACGCCCTTCCCCACCACCTTCTACCTCACGCACCCGCGTGCGGTGAGCAGCGTGGGCACGCTCGAGGCCTCCGGGCTCATGCGGGAGATGAGCGCGCGCCTTCGCGAAGACGACGACCTCGCCGCCGCCTACCAGCGCGCCCACGAGGATTACCTCGCTCGGCGCGAGTCGCTCGGCCACGTGGAGGAGATCGCCGGGATCTCCGCTGGCGGAATGCCCACGCGCGTCAAATGCCTCCACGTTCTCGTCGCCCATTCCCTCGCCGTCGGCCCGGGCATCAATCCGCTCGGTGACGAAGCCTTGGCCCGCCTCAAACCGATGTGGGATCCGGCCGTGTGCACGTGCTGAAGCCCCACGCGTCTGCGTGCCGGTCCCAGTGCCGGCCAGCTCTCAGGAACTCGCGGGAATGACATCGGAAGGTGCACGGATGAAAGTAGCAGCGATCGATTGCGGAACGAATTCCATCCGCCTGCTCATCGCCGAGCTTTCCCCCGAGGCAGGTGGCGTTCACATGCGCGACGTGCGCAGGGAAATGCGGATCGTCCGCCTCGGCCAGGACGTAGACCGCACAAAGCAGTTCCACCCCGATGCCCTCGCCCGAACCTTCGAGGCGGCGAAGGAGTACGCGGGCCTCATCCGAGCCGAAGGGGTGCAGCGCATCCGGTTCGGCGCGACCTCCGCGACCCGCGACGCCACCAACCGGGAAGAGTTCATCGCCGGCATCCGCCGCCTCCTTGGCGTGACCCCCGAGGTGATCACCGGGGAGGAAGAGGCCCGGCTCTCCTTCATCGGCGCCTCGCGCGTTATTTCCGACGGCGCCGCTAACGTTCTTGTTGTCGACCTCGGCGGCGGATCAACGGAGTTCGTTCTTGGACGCGGGGATACCACCCGGGCCGCCGTGTCGATCGATGTCGGTAGCGTGCGGATCACCGAACGCCACCTCGCTGCCGACCCTCCCTCGGACGCAGAGATCGCCAATGCGCGAACGGACGTCCGCGCCGCTATTGCCGAGGTAGCCGGAGCCATACCGCTGGCCGAGGTCGATACCCTCGTGGGGACCGCGGGCACCATCACCACCATCACCGCCCACGCGCTCGGCCTGAACTCCTACGAACCCAACCGGATCAACGGGGCGAAGCTCCCCGTCAGCGCGATCGACTCCGCGTGCAATGATCTCCTCACGCTGACCCGCGCGCGCCGGGCCGCCCTCGGTTTCATGCACCCGGGCCGGGTCGACGTCATCGGTGGGGGAGCGCTCATCTGGCAGGAGGTTACCCACATGGTCGCCGAGGCGGCGACCAGCGCGGGCCGATCCTTGGGGGCGGTGGTCACGAGCGAACACGACATCCTCGATGGGCTCGCGTTGAGCCTGTTCATCGGCGACTGACCCTGCCGGCGCCCCCGGCGGCCCCGTCCCATCCGTCGCGCGGCCCGATTTTAAGGAAGCCGCGCCGAGAATGACATTGCGGTTGCTCGAAAATGAGATTGAGGTTGATATCTTCGCCCAGACCAACCCTAAAGTCATTCTCAAACTCTGCAGCCCGTTCCGGGGAACGTCAGCACGCCCCGCCCGAGGCCAATGCCGCCCGCCTACGCGTGGAGTTAGTCCGCGCGCGGGCGGTCAGCGGTCGTCGAGCTGCTGAGAGCGCTAGCCCAGATAGATGTATCTGAGGATCAGCAGACCGGCGAGGAGGTACATCATCCAGTGGGCTTCCTTCACCCGCCCGGAGAGGATCTTGATGAGGGCGTAGGCGATGATCCCGAAGGAGACGCCGTTGGCGATGGAGAAGGTGAACGGCATCGCAACGATGGTGAGGAACGCCGGCAGGGAATCACCGATGTCCGACCAGTCGATGTGCATCACCCCGCTCATCATGAGTGCACCGATGATGATGAGCGCCGGGGCCGTCGCCGCTCCAGGCACGGCACCGATGAGGGGCCAGAAGAACATCGACAACAGGAACAGCACGCCCGTGGTGATCGCGGTGAGCCCGGTTCGCCCTCCTTCTTCCACCCCCGCCGCGGATTCGACGTACGCGGTGGTCGTGGAGGTCCCGAGGGCCGCACCGATCATCGCGGCGAGTCCGTCCATGGAGAACACCGTCTTCGCGCGGGGCATCTCGCCGTGCTCGTCGAGGAACCCGGCACGCTGGCTCAGGCCGGTGAGGGTACCGGTGGCATCGAAGAAGTCCACGAAGAAGAAAGTGAACACTACCGACAGCAGGCCGAGGCCCAGCGCGCCACCGATGTCCATCTTGAAGGCGAGGTCGCTCGGCCAGAACGGCGCGGCGACGATCGAGCCGCCGAAGCCCTCGAAGGGAACAAACTCCCCCTCCTCGGCCCCCGGGTACACCGGGAGGCGGGCGGCGATCGCGATGATCGTCGTCGCGAGGATCCCCCACAGGATCGCGCCGGTGACCCGCAGCTTCATCAGTACCGCGATGATGATGAGGCCCACGATGCTCAGCCACACGTGCGCGGCCCCGAAGTCGCCCATGCCCACCAGGGTCGCCGGATCGGCAACGACGATCCCGGCATTATCCATCCCCAGGAACGCGAGGAAGGCGCCGATGCCGGAGGTGATCGCGAACTTCAGGCTCAGCGGGAGTGCCTGCACGATGGCTTTTCGCACCCCGATGACGGACAGGACGATGAACAGCACCCCGGAGAGGAACACGGCACCGAGGGCAACTTCCCACGAGTAGCCCATCTGCCCCACGACGGTGAAGGCGAAGAAAGCGTTCAACCCCATGCCCGGGGCCTGTGCGAAGGGGAACCGCGCAATGACCCCCATCACGAGCGAACCGAGGAACGCGGCCATGCACGTGACCATGACGAGCTGGCTGAAGACGTTGTCCACACCCGGGATGACGATCGCCGAGGAGAGCACGTCGGGGTTAACGAAGATGACGTAGCTCATCGCGAGGAACGTCGTTAACCCCGCGCGGATCTCCCGCGGGACGTTCGTGCGATACTTCGAGATCTCGAAGAACTTATCAAAGCCGTTCTTGGGAGGCAGGGGTTCGACCCTGGTCTCCACGGTGGCAGGCGTTTCGGTGCTCATTGCTCTCCTTTGGGCACGGGCAATTGGGATTAGGAAAGTGCAGATGCTGAAAGAACTTTACCGGATGATTCGTCCCGGTGCGTCACTGCCACCCCATCGACGTAAACGGCAGCAATATCGGCTTCCGTGGCGAGGGTGAACAGCGAGGCGAGCGCTGCACTGGGGTTGGGTGCTCCGCCGAGCACGTACGAGAAGGTGGAGCCGTCCGCGGGCGAGAAGTGAACGGCGTCGAACGCCATCCCTTCACTCAGGTGCCCGACCTGGGGAAGGTTCAACGCGAGCGCCCCGGCACGGGTAGCCAGGTACAGCAGATGCGCCGGCGTGAGGGGGTATCCATCTTCGTGGAGTTGCTGTTGGAAGTAGGCCTGTAGGCCCTCTTTCACCAGGCACAGCCCGGTTCCGGCGCCGACGTCGGAACCGAGGGCGACCCGCACGCCTGCGTCAATGTGGGCAGACAGCGGGAACAACCCGCTGCCCAACGAGGAATTCGACGTCGGGCAGTGGGCAATACTTGACCCCGTTTCCGCGAGCCGGACCAGCTCGGCGGCCGTGGGGTGGACGTTGTGGGCGAGCACGGAATGGTCCGTCAGCAGCCCGAAGGCGTCGTAGGTGTCGGTGTAGGAGGCGAGGTGGGGGAACAGTTCCGCGACGACCTTGACCTCTTCGCGGCTCTCATTGACGTGGGAGGTGAAGAAGAGCCCGGGGGCGGAGGCGAACGCGTCCGCGCACGCCTCGAGCATCGCCTCGGTGGCCGAGAGGGAAAACCGCGGGGTGACGGTGTAGCGCAGGTTTCCCCGACCGTGCCAGGCGTCGATGAGCCCGGCCATCTCCTCCCGCGCGGTCTGCGGCGTCGTATGGAGTTCTTCGCGCAGGTTTCGATCGGAGACGACGACGCCGGAGGTTATCCGCAGCCCCGAGCTCGCCGCGGTCTCAAAAAAGGTGTGCATCGCGGTTGCGTAGTGCGAACCGAAGACGAGGGCGCTCGTCGTTCCCGCGCTCGCGAGACCGCCGAGGAAGCGGCCGGCGAGGTCGCGGGCATGGTCGTTATCGGCGAGGCGGACCTCTTGCGGGAGCGCGCACTCCTCGAGCCACTGCAGCAGCGGCATCCCCAGACCCCCGACGACGGGGAGCTGGGGATAGTGGACGTGGGTGTCGACCATGCCGGGGATGAGGAGCCCGTCGAAGCGGACGACCTCCGCCTCGGGGAACGCCGCTTCGGCATCGGCGAGCCCGCCGCGCAGAGCGATCCGGCCATCGGTGACGGCCAGGGCGGCGGTCTCGGCGCGGAGCTCGCCGCCGGTGAAGGGGGATTCGGGCGTGTCCATGATGTGCCCGTAGTAAATCGTCGTCATTGTTAAGCCTTAGTGAGAATTCGGAGGAGGTCGGCGGCAACGCTCACGGCGATGACCGCGGGATGTTTGCCGGAGATGTCCTGCACGCCGATGGGGGAGTGGATGGTCTCTACGGCCGCTTCGCTGTGGCCGAGCTCGAGGAGTTTCTTGCGGAAGCGCAGCCATTTCGCCCGCGATCCGATGACTCCGATGGAGCCGAGCCGCCCGTGGCGCAGCGCGGCGTCGCACAGGGTGAGATCCTCGGCGTGGTCGTGGGTGAGGACGAGCACATGGGACCCGGGCGGGAGCTGATCGAGCACGATCTCCGGGGCGGGTGGGTTATGCAGCGCGACGTTCGCGGGGCCGGTGGTGATCACCTCGATCGCTTGCGGGCCGAGGATGTCCGCGCGCGTGTCGGTGAGATGGAGGTTCGCGTCGTGGCGGGAGAGGATCCGGGCGATCTCCTCACCCACGTGGCCGAGCCCGAACACGGCGATGACCGGGGGCGCGGGCACGTGTTCGAGGAGCACCTCCACCACGCCCCCGCAGCACTGGGTGCCGTGGTGATTGCGCGCGTGTTCGTTGAGGCCGAACTCGAGCCTCTCCACGTGCGGATAATCGCCGTTGGCCCGCTCGTGCTGGGTGAGCATCTCGCGGGCGGAATCGATGACCGTGGCCTCCATGTTGCCCCCGCCGATCGAGCCGTACGTCGCCTCCGCGCTCACCGCCATCTTCGCCCCGACATCCCGAGGGGAGTGGCCGCGCACGGTGACGATCGTTGCGAGCACGGCGCGGGTACCCGTGGCGGAGAGGTGCGCCAACCCCGCGAGCCAACCCTTGGTAGACATCTCTTTCCCTAGGCCAGCGCGGGTTCAGCAGCCGAGGTCCGCACGCGCTGCACGGACCAGAACACCGCTTCGGGAGTCGCCGGGGAGGCCAGGGTGACGGACGTGCCCGGGCGGCCGAACGCTCCCGCGGCATCCCGCAGGGCCTCCCGCACGGCGAAGGCGAGCATGAGGGGAGGTTCCCCCACGGCCTTCGAACCGTACACGCTCCCCGGTTCCGTCGCCTGCGAGTACGTCGCCACCCGGAAGTCGTGCGGCATCTCGGAGAAGGACGGGATCTTGTACGTGCTCGGCCCGGGCGTGGTGAGGCGGCCGCGGCCGGGCCGGTCGGCGGTGTCCCACACGAGTTCCTCGAGCGTGAGCCACCCCACGCCCTGGATGTAGCCGCCCTCGATCTGGCCGATGTCGATGAGCGGGGAGATCGCGTCCCCGACGTCATGGAGGATGTCGACCCGGCGGGAGACGTACTCCCCGGAGAACCCGTTCACCTCCACCTCGACAACCGCCGCGCCGTAGGCGAAGTACTTGAACGGGGAGCCCTGGAACGTCGCCGCGTCCCAGTGCAGCCCCTCGGTGCGGTAGAACCCGGTGGCCGAGAGGGAGACCCGTTGGAAATACGCCGCGTGGACCACTTCCTCCCACGTGAGCGAATGGTCGGTGCCCAATCCCGTCACATGCCCGCGGGCAAAACGCACGTCGTCGGGATTGACGCCGAGCATCGTCGCGGCCACGGGGGCGAGTCGGGTGAGGATCTTCTCGCACGCGTTCTTCACCGCGCCGCCATTGAGGTCGGTGCCGGTCGAGGCCGCGGTGGCGGACGTGTTCGGGACCTTATCGGTGCGAGTGGGGGCGAGGCGCACCCGCTGCAACGGCAGGCCGAGGGCGGTCGCGGCCACTTGGAGCATCTTCGTGTGCAGACCCTGGCCCATCTCGGTGCCGCCGTGGTTGATGAGGACCGAGCCATCCTTGTACACGTGCACGAGGGCGCCGGCCTGGTTGAACGCCGTGAGGTTGAACGAGATGCCGAACTTCACCGGCGTGATCGCCAGTCCCCGCTTGATGTGGGGGCTGCTGGCGTTGAACTCATCGATCTGCGCACGGCGGGCGTCGTAGTCGCTCGTGACGGTGAGTTCTTCCCAGATGTTGGTCATCCGATCCGACTGCGGCACCTCCTGCCCGTACGGCGTCGTCTGCCCGACCTGGTAGAAGTTGCGCTCCCGCAGTTCCTTCGCGGTGAGCCCGAGTTGTGGGGCGACCTGGCCGAGGATGTCTTCCATCACGAGCATGCCCTGGGGGCCGCCGAAGCCGCGGAAGGCAGTCTGCGAGGTCTTGTGGGTCTTCGCGATCCGCCCGGCCACCTGGAGGTTCGGCACGTAGTAGGCGTTGTCGATGTGGCACAGCGCCCGGGCGAGGACCGGTTCGGAGAGTTCCAGGCTCCACCCGCCGTCCGCGGTGAGCGTGGCATCGAGGGCGACGATCTTGCCATCGGAGGTGAATCCCGCTCTCCACGTGGAGTGGAACCCGTGGCGTTTGCCGATCATCGTCATGTCCTGCATCCGGTTGAGCCGGAGGCGTACCGGGCGGTTGGTGAGCCTCGCGCCGAGGGCAGCGACGGCGGCGAGCCAGTGGGGCTGCATCTCCTTACCGCCGAATCCGCCGCCCATGCGCAGGCACTGCACCGTGATCTCCGAGGCGCTCAGGCCGAGGACTTGGGCAACGATGTCCTGCGTTTCGGAGGGGTGCTGAGTCGAGGACTGGATGAAGATCTGCCCTGCCTCGTCGACCATCGCGAACGAGGCCTGGGTCTCGAGGTAGAAGTGCTCCTGCCCGCCGAGCTCGAACTCGCCTTCGAACACGTGGTCCGCTTCGGCAAACCCGGATTCGATGTCCCCGCGGGCGAGGACGGGTTGGGAGCCTTGGAAGGAGCCCGCCGCGATCGCTTCCTTGGGGGTGAGGATCGCGGGGAGTTCGGTGAAGTCCACCTCGACCGCTTCGGCGCCCTTGCGGGCGGCGTCCTCGGTCTCCCCGA
>JAJYRV010000381.1 GCA_021793935.1 Actinomycetes bacterium
TAGGTATAGTGGTCGCAGTCGGTGGCTGTTAGAGCCACTAACCGCCGATTTCTCCGGTTGCTATAGGTGCAACCCCGGTGAATTCGTCGTGTCCAGATTGGTTGAGAGTGGAGGAAACCGCCCCTATGACTATCACCGTTTACAGCAAGCCCGCTTGCGTGCAGTGCGATGCCACCTACCGCGCCCTGGATAAAAACGGCCTCGACTACGTCATCGTCGACATCAGCTCCGATGCCATCGCCCTGGACTACGTGAAGTCCCTCGGCCACATGCAGGCCCCCGTCGTCGTCGCCGGCGAGGAGCACTGGTCGGGCTACCGCCCCGACCGGATCCGTTCCCTCACCCAGGCTGCTGCGAGCGTCGCCTAAGGCTGCGCGGGAACGCAACAATCACATCTGCAACAGATTCCCGTTCCGCCCGGAAGGCCCAGCTGAGGCTCCCGCCCGGGCTGTGTCACGAGCGCTGTGAGGAGGGCCGTGGCTGACATCGTCTACTTTTCCTCCGTCTCGGAGAACACCCGCCGATTCGTGGATAGGCTCGAGCGGCCCGCACTGCGGATCCCGCTCCGGCCCGCAGAGGACCACCTCAAGGTAACCAAGCCGTTCGTTCTCATCACCCCGACGTACGGCCACGGCACCCCCAAGGGCGCTGTGCCCAAACAAGTCATCAAGTTCCTCAACGATCCGGAAAATCGCGGTCACATCCGCGGCGTGATCGCGGCGGGGAACACGAACTTCGGTGAGGGATACTGCCTCGCGGGCAAGATTATCTCCGCGAAATGCAAGGTTCCCCACCTGTACAACTTTGAGCTACTCGGCACTCCCTACGATGTGTCCCGGGTGAATGAAGGATTGGAAGAATTTTGGCAACGATTCTAGAAGCACCGGCTGCGAACCGCCCGAGCATCGATACGGATTACCACGCGTTGAACGCGATGCTCAATCTGTACGCCCCGGACGGCACGATCCAATTCGACAAGGACTTAGAGGCGACTCGGCAGTACTTCATCCAGCACGTGCTGCCCAAGACGCGCACGTTCGACTCCCTCGATGCCAAACTCACCTACCTCGTGGAGAACGACTACTACGAGGAATGCGTACTCGAGAAGTACACGCCGGAATTCCGAGCGAAGATCTGGGCGCACGCCGAAGCTCAGAACTTCCGATTCAAATCCTTCCTCGGCGCGTTCAAGTACTACACCGCCTACGCGCTGAAAACCTTCGACGGCGCCAACTACCTCGAGCGCTTCGAGGACCGCGCCGTCATGGTCGCCCTCACGCTTGCCGACGGCGATGAGGACTTCGCGCTGAAACTCACCGAGGAGATCCTCTCCGGGCGTTTCCAGCCCGCCACGCCCACCTTCCTCAATTCCGGGAAGGCCCAGCGCGGGGAGGCCGTCTCCTGCTTCCTGCTGCGCGTGGAAGACAACATGGAATCGATCGCACGCGGGATCAACTCCTCCCTGCAGCTCTCCAAGCGCGGCGGGGGAGTGGCGCTGCTGCTGAGCAACCTCCGCGAATACGGCGCGCCGATCAAGAAGATCGAGAACCAGTCGTCGGGGGTCGTGCCGGTGATGAAACTGCTCGAGGACTCCTTCTCCTACGCGAACCAGCTCGGCGCACGCCAGGGGGCTGGCGCGGTGTACCTGCACGCCCACCACCCCGACATCATGCGCTTCCTCGACACCAAGCGCGAGAACGCTGACGAGAAGGTGCGGATCAAGACCCTCTCGCTGGGCGTCGTCATTCCGGACATCACCTTCCACCTCGCCCGCCAGAACAAGGACATGTACCTGTTCTCGCCCTACGACGTCGAGCGCATCTACGGTAAACCGTTCGCTGAGGTGAACGTCACCGAGATGTACGACGAACTCGTCGCGAACGATGAGATCAGCAAGACGACGATCAAGGCGCGGGAATTCTTCCAGACCCTCGCCGAGATCCAGTTCGAATCCGGCTACCCGTACATCATGTACGAGGACACGGTGAACGCGGCGAACCCGATCAAGGGCAAGATCACCCACTCGAACCTGTGCTCGGAGATCCTCCAGGTCTCCACGGCGTCGGAATTCAACGATGACCTCACCTACTCCCACGTGGGTAAGGACATCTCGTGCAACCTCGGTTCGCTCAACATCGCGATGGCGATGGACGCCCCCGACCTCGGCCGGACGGTGGAGACGGCGATCCGCGCGCTCACGGCTGTTTCCGATCAGACCCGGATCGATTCGGTGCCCTCCATCGTCAAGGCGAATGACGACGGGCACGCGATCGGGCTCGGGCAGATGAACCTCCACGGCTACCTCGCTCGGGAGCGGATCCACTACGGCAGCGAGGAAGGGATCGACTTCACGAACATCTACTTCCTCACCATCGCCTACCACGCGATCCGCGCCTCGAATAAGCTCGCCATCGAACGCGGCCGGGCCTTCGTCGGCTTCGAGGATTCCACCTACGCGAGCGGCGAATACTTCGATAAGTACACGCAAACCGACTGGGTGCCCGAAACCGAGCGGGTGGCGCAACTGTTCGCCGAGGCCGGCGTGACGATCCCGACCGCCGCGGACTGGCGCGCGCTCAAGGAATCGGTGATGGAGCACGGGATCTACAACCAGAACCTCCAAGCCGTTCCGCCCACGGGTTCGATCTCGTACATCAACCACTCCACGAGTTCGATCCACCCGATCGCCGCCCCGATCGAGATCCGTAAGGAAGGCAAGCTCGGCCGCGTGTACTACCCGGCGCCGTTCATGACGAACGAGAACCGCGAGTACTACACCGACGCGTACCAGATCGGCTACGAGAAGATCATCGACACGTACGCCGCCGCCACCCAGCACGTGGACCAGGGGCTCTCGCTCACGCTGTTCTTCATGGACACCGCGACGACCCGGGATCTCAACCGGGCGCAGATCTATGCGTGGCGCAAGGGCATCAAGACGTTGTACTACATCCGCATCCGCCAGCAGGCGCTCGAGG
>JAJYRV010000382.1 GCA_021793935.1 Actinomycetes bacterium
CGCTGGGACCAACCCGTGCGGCACAGTAGCCAACCGCCGGTGGGGAAGGAACCGAGTTCGGCTTCGAAGGCTCGCACGTGTTCGAGGTCGATGATGAATCCGGGATCTTGCTGTACCTCGGCGGTGGCGTCGAGCACGACAGCGGGAGCGAGCAGGTCGCGGGCGGGGACAGAGGCGATATCGGCGAGGTCTTTTCCGCTCGCCCAGTGGTTCGGGGCGTCGAAGTGGGTTCCGGTGTGTTCACCGGTGCGGAAGTTATTCCAGTACCAGGCCGGCCCGCGGTCGTCGTAGCGGGAAATCTCTTCCAATTCGAACCGGGCGGTTTGGCCGAACTATTCCGGCAGTTCCAAGATCGGGGTCTCGCTGGTGAGCGGGGCGGTCAGATCAGTGATCTCAAGGCCGCCCTCTTGGATTTCGGTCATCAGCCTCGACAACACAGACACGGTGGACGATCTCCTTTGGTCGCGGGATAGGCCCAGATGCCTGGGCCCATCCGTTGATGATAGCGACCTTTCGACCGTCCGCTGTACGCCTTGCGGCAGGGGTGCGGTTAGGTCCTGCGCCCAGTGAGCGCACCGTAGATGACGAGCACGATGAGCGAGCCACCGATGGCGAGCAACCAGGTCTTAATATCGAAGAAGTCGCCGAGGCCAGTGTCGAGCGCAACCGAGCCGATCCACCCGCCGAGAAAGGCGCCGATCACCCCGACGACGAGGCTTCCGAGCCATCCCCCTGGCGCACGGTCGGAAAGGATCGCTTTTGCGATCGCACCGCAAATGAGACCAAGAATGAGGAACGCGATGAAACCCATTGATACCTCCAAAGGTGGTTGGTGGGGTTAGCTTCCTGCCTTCCGACCTCTGGGAGCAACCCCTTCACGGCTCGGGCTTGGGCTGGTATGGCCCTAGTACGAGTCGCGATCAGAGCCGGATCCCGCAGCGAACTTCGCGGCGAGGGCCTCTGAACCGCGTGCGAGTAGCGCAACATCCGCGCCGATGAGCACGAAGGTGGCCCCGGCATCGATATATTGCTGCGCGACCTTCGGGTCGAATGCGTTCACCCCTACCGGTGTTCCCGCGGCGGTCACCGCCGCGAAGGTGTCGTTGACGGCCGCGATGACCTCGGGGTGGGACTGCTGCCCGAGATGACCCATCGAAGCGGCGAGATCGGAGGGGCCGACGAAAACGCCGTCGACACCGTCGACAGCGGCGATCTCCGCGGCGTTCTCCACCCCGGCCGCGGTTTCGATCTGGACGAACAGCGAGACGTGCTCGGCAGCGTTCTGCAGGTAGTTATCGACCCGGTTCCAGCGGGCCGACCGAGCGAGCGCCGAGCCCACTCCACGCCTGCCGCGGGGCGGATAGTGCATCGCTGCCACCGCTGCCTGGGCCTCCTCGGCGGTCGAGACCATCGGCACCAGGATGTTCTGTGCCCCGGTGTCAAGTACCTGCTTGATGATCACCCAATCGTTGATCGGGACTCGCACCACCGGCGTGATGGGATAACCGGAGACAGCCTGCAGTTGGGCGGTCACCGACTCTAGGGAGTTCGGGGAATGCTCCATGTCGATGAGGGTCCAGTCCATCCCCGATCCCGCACAGATCTCTGCGACGAGCGGGGAACCGGAACATACCCAGATTCCGGCCAGCGCCCGGTCGGCTGCGGCGAGGCGGTCGCGCAGGGTCACTCGAAGCGGCATGAGATCGTCCCCATCGAGCCGTAATCGCACAGCACCGTATCGCCCCGCTCCACCCACATGGGGCGGGTGAAGGAGCCGGCGAGAATAACGTCACCGGCGGAGAGCCCATCCTCATGGGAGGCGAGTTTATTCGCGAGCCAGGCAACACCGGCAGCGGGGTGGTTGAGCACCGCGGCAGCGACCCCGGATTCCTCGATGACCTCGTTCCGGTAGAGCAGTGCGGAGACCCAGCGCAGGTCGACGTCATGCGGGCGGGTGGGGTTGCCCCCGTAGACCATCGCCCCCATTGCCGCGTTATCGCTGATCGTGTCGACGATCGTGCGCCCCTGCAGTTCGATCCGCGAGGAGAGGACTTCCAGGGCGGGGATCACGTATTCCGTCGCCCGCATCACGTCGAACACGTTCGTGTTCGGCCCCCGCAGGTCATCGGCGAGGACGAAGGCGAGCTCCACCTCGATCCGCACGTTGGAGAACCGGTCGAATTCGATGACCGACCCGTTCTCGTAGACCATGTCTTCGAAGATCGCACCGTAATCAGGCTCGGTGATCCCGGTCGCCGCTTGCATCACCTTGGAGGTGAGCCCGATTTTGCGACCGACGAGCCGGCGGCCCGCCTCCTGACCTCGGCGTCGCCATTCGTTTTGGACGGCGTAGGAGTCCTCGACCGTCATTTGTGGATAGCGGGCGGTCAGGAGCGGAATAGTTTGCCGGTTCTCTTCGGCTTCAGCGAGTTCGTCGGCGATCGAGGTGATCGTCTCGTGCGGGAGCATAATCCCTTCTTTCAGGTCGGTGGGGCGTGTCGATAAACGTAGCAGGCACCCGAGGTGAACCCCGGGTGCCTGACGTGGTGCTTAGAGCTGGTGGCCGAGTTTGTACTCGCCCTTCTTGTAATCGGGCATGTCCTCGCCCTCGCGGGTGTAGGAAAATCCGTCAGCACCGATCGTCACTTCGAGTTCCGACTCATCGGTGCGGGAGACGACCTCCTGCGGATTGCCGTCCAGGTCGAGCACCTTGGAGGCGTCGGTGTACCAGGAGGGAACGACCGGGGTACCCCACCAGTCGCGGCGCTGGTTGTCGTGGACGTCCCACGTGACGACGGGGTTGTCCGGGTCGCCGGTGTAGTAGTCCTGTGTGTAGATCTCCACGCGGTGCCCATCGGGGTCGCGCAGATACAGGTAGAACGCATTGGACACACCGTGGCGGCCTGGTCCGCGTTCGATCGCATCCGATCGGCGCAGGGCACCGAGCTTGTCGCAGATCGCGAGGATGT
>JAJYRV010000383.1 GCA_021793935.1 Actinomycetes bacterium
GACCAATTGGGCCGCTGAGTCGGTGGAACCGGAGGACTTCCAAACCGACCCAACCCTGCTCACGGGCGAACACGTGCGCCGTGATTGGGCGGACACCGTGCCTGCCTTCCAACCCTGGCGGGAAGTCGTGGACGCGATGGCGGAGGTCTCCTGGCCCAGGCTCTACGACGCCGGTGCCATCGCCAACTCCGGTGCGCGCGGAGCAGCCGCGGTGTATATCAACGACCTGTTCGTACCGTACGAATTCTCGATGGAAACCGCCGCGTTGCTGCCGAACGTGAAGGTGTGGGCGACCTCGGAACACGAGCATTCTGGCCTACGCACCGGGCCGGTACTCGCGAAACTCCTTGACCTCGCCCACGACCGGGCCGCTCGCTGACCTCTCGGGGCGCCACGCATTACCTGTGGCGTGGGCAACGCCGCTCGATGTGAAAAATCGCCTCGAGTTTGGGTATGCTTGCTCCAGTGATCGTTGATCACGGCCACCGGTGAACGCCGGGCGGTCTCGCGGGTGTAGTTCAATGGTAGAACTTCAGCTTCCCAAGCTGACAGCGCGGGTTCGATTCCCGTCACCCGCTCCAGTTGACAGCCGCTTCCTAAGCGCCCCGGGGGTCACCATCCTGGTGCCGCAGCCGGATTACCCGGATTAGCCGGAACCCAGCGCCGAGAATGACATTAGGGTTGGTTTTTTTGAGTTCTCCAACCGCAATTTTGTTCTCGAGCAACCACAATCTCGTTCTCGACCGATTCAGTCAGCAAAAGATCGGTATTCGGGCGCGAGCAGAGTGCGCCGTGGCAGCATGGAAGCGTGAACGGTGAACCGGATGACTACGCGGAGCAGGTCCTCGACCTGATCACGCAGATCCCGCCGGGGCGAGTGAGCACCTACGGCGCGATCGCCGAGTTGGCGCGTGAGGTCACCGGCAAGGGCGGCCCGCGGTCGATCGGCATGGTGCTCTCCCGATTCGGTTCCGGTGTGCCCTGGTGGCGGGTCTGCGCGGCGGGCGGGCGACTCGCGGTTCACAAGGCTGATGAGCAAAAGGCGCTGCTGCGTGAAGAAGACGTGCCCTTCACCGCCTCGGGGCGAGTGCGCATCAGAGAAGTTGGCTGGCCGCGCGATCTCGAACCTCTCGGGCGAACACCGAACGATTAAAACCGGTCGGCAGGGTTCCGCGGGCCTTTGATTATCCCGAGCGGGCTCAGTGCGCGCCCCGCGCACTGGGACGCCGGCCATGAACGTAAACGTAGAGCAGGCCGGAAAGCACGGTTACCGCCGCCGCCACGAGGAACATCGCGGGGAACCCGAACCCGGTGACCACGTATCCGAGCAGGATCGGGCCGATCCCGGAGTCGAGGTCGAGGAACAGGTAGAAGGTGGAAGTGACCACTCCCACTCGGGAGGGCGCGGACGTGCACAAGGTCTTCTTCGCGCACGTCGAAGGGTCCGATGCCATAAGCGCATCCCTGCCAGGTGCGGAACTTTCTTCAGGTGCTCAACTGGACGGCGGCAGGCTGATTGCCGCCGGGTGCGTCAACTGTCGCTTCCCTGCGGTCGGGTCTGGTCGGTGCCCCCGCCGAGTTCCTTCAAGAATTCGTGGCACTTGTGTGCGCGGTCGGAATCCTCTTTCATCACCTGTTCGAAGAATTCGGCGATATCGTCTTTACCTGCGTTGCGTGCATCGCGCACGTACTGGCCGTAGTCATGGCCGGCTTTCAGCGCGTGGTACTGCACCGAGATGAGATCGAACGTAACGTCGTCGAATCCAGTTTCTCCGGTCGCCATGGCGAACACTCCCTCTTCTTCCCCGCGGAACTTATCCCGCCCGGGGAACGTTTTTGATTCGGTGCCTACCCACTGTGCGGCACCGCCTTTTTCAAAAAAAGAGGGTTGAGATTCGAGGTCAGATCAACTATCCGCCCGGAGCCGCGAACCGGACCCGTTCACCGGTCCCGAAGGCGGGAGGAATCAGTCCTCAACCTCGTCGATACCCGCTTCGGGGTTGTTCTGGGCCGCCAACCCCTCGGCTTCCATGTGCTTATCCGGGGCCTCGCCCGCGTATTTTTCCTGAGCTTCGCCCTGCTTCTTGATGGCTTCTTCCTTCGACTTCTTATCCGTCATGGCCAACCTCCTGGAGTAGGGCTCAATACTTTTGCCCACGCTATCCACCGGTCGCGCTCGTCGCAATCCCACTATGCGGGTGGCGGGAACATCAGCGCAGCACCTCTAACGCATCGCGCAGCGACGCCGAGAACGGCTCCGAACCTGGCGTTTCCTTCGCCCACGCCTCGAGGGCGGCGAAGAACGCCCCCGCATAGGCGCGGGAGAGAACGTCCGCGCGCAGTGCCCCTTCCCCCGAAAGGCGCAGGTGCTCTGCGATCGCACGCGCGAGGCGCGCCTGGCGTTGTGCGCCGGTGAGCACGAGCTCGGCCACGACACCCATCGCTTCCGCGTTCGCGATCGCGAGCACCGCCACTCCCGGGGCGAGCGTGTCCGCCGCTGTCAGGAGAACCTCATGGACGGCCTCTGTGCCGCCGCCCGGCGCGTCATTCGCCCCGTAGCCGAGGGCGTGGGCAATCCCGGCAATCGCATCATCCACCGACGCCCACAGCAGATCCGACTTCGAATCGACGTAGTTGAAGAACGTCGCGCGGCTCACCCCGGCGCGCCGGGTGATATCGACGACCGAGGTGTCTGCGTACCCGCGCTCCAGGAAGAGTTCACACGCGGCTTCTTCAAGCATCTCGCGGGAAATCGCCTTCGGGCGCCCCGCCGAACGGGGAGTTCTCATGCACCCAGCCTACGCCGAAGCACCTTGGCTCGCCTGGCGTTCCAGGGGCGAGGCCGCCCGCGACTGTGAGCGAGATCGCGGGCTCAGAGCCCCAAAATCCCGATATTGTTAGACGCGGACTAACAACCATGATCTTCGACCTCCCCACCCTGAAAGGTCTTCATGTCTCGGCGAATCA
>JAJYRV010000384.1 GCA_021793935.1 Actinomycetes bacterium
CCGATCTGGCGAAGAGCCGCCGCGCCGCGTCGAGCAGGGCCGCCCGATTCTCCGCGGCCACGGCGGGCCCGCGGTTGCTGGGGCGCGGGGAGTGGGACATAATTGAAGTATATCCGGACAACAGTGTCCGGATATCTGGGAGGTGTATCGTGGCCGGGTTTGACCAAGAATTTGACGTCGTGATCGTAGGAAGTGGCGCGGCCGCCCTCGCCGCCGCACTGGGGGCGGTCGATGAGGGCTTATCGGCGCTCATGATCGAAAGCGGGGAGAAGTGGGGCGGGAACTCCAATAAGTCCGGGGGCGGGATGTGGCTGCCGAACAACCCGCTCATGCGCGAGGACGGCGCCGGTGACTCGCGCGAAGAAGCGCTCGAGTATCTCAAGGTGACGGCGAAGAACGAGTACCGCGCCACGAGCCCCGAACGCCAAGCGGCCTTCGTTGACGGCATCGACGATTGGGTGAACACCTGCGCCAGGCACGGGATCACCTTTGTGCGCGCAAAGGAGTACGCCGACTATTATCCCGAGCTGCCCGGCGGCAAGATCGGCCGCGCGCTCGAGGTGTATCCGATCTCGAAGAACAGCCTCGGCCCGTGGAAACGGAACATGGCAGCCCCCGCGGCACTGCCGGTGATGACCGACGACGTCTGGCTCCTCACCCGCGCCTTCGTCACCTTCAGCGGGTTCACCCGCGGCGTGCAACTCGTGTTGCGGCTGCTGCGGGGGCTCGCGAGCGGGAAGGGGGTCCTCGCGGGGATCGGGGTGGCCCTCACCGGTTCGCTGCTCCGGGCGACCGTGGGCCGCGGTAACGTGAAACTCTGGATGAAAACCCCGATGACCGATCTGGTGATGGACGGCGACCGAGTCGTGGGAGTGAAAGCCTCCTCCGGCGGTCGAGAGATCACCATCGGCGCCCGTAAGGGCGTCGTGCTCGCCTCGGGCGGGTTCGACGGCAACCGGGAAAAACGCCGAGAGCATCACGGGATCGACGGCAATCCCTCCGGTGTGCTCACCAACCTCGGCGTTCCCATCGAGGTCGCCGCTGAGCACGGTGCGGCCCTGGAGCTCATGGATGACGCGTGGTGGGGCGCCTCGGTGATATCTGTGAATCCGGGCGTGGAGGACCCGTCCTTCCTCGTCGGGGAACGCGCGATGCCGCATTCGATCATCGTGGATGACCGCGGGCGCCGGTTCGCCAACGAAGCGGAATCCTATATCGATCTCGGCCACCACATGCTCGAACACAACAAGGACGGACGCTGGTGGATGATCGCCGACAAACGCCACCGGCGCTATCTTCGCAACTACCTCCTCGCGCCTGGGGTGAAGTCGAAGCTCCGCGAGCAGGGCAGTTACGTCGAGGCGGACACGGTCGAGGAACTCGCGGGCAAACTCGGGATGGAACCCGACACGCTGCGCGATACCGTCGACCGGTTCAACGGGTTCGCTCGGGTAGGGGTGGACGGGGACTTCGGCCGTGGAAACTCCGCCTACGACCGCTACTACTCCGACCCGCGCGTCCAGCCCAACCCCAATCTCGGCAGCCTGGAGAAGGGGCCCTTCGACGCCGTCGAGCTCGTCATCGGCGATCTCGGCACGAAAGGTGGGGTCGTCACCGACGAACGGGCTCGGGTCCTGCGCGAGGATGGCAGCGCGATCGAGGGACTGTACGCCTCGGGGAACTGCTCGGCCTCGGTGATGGGCCACACCTATCCGGGGCCGGGGTCCACGCTCGGGCCCGCGGTCGTCTTCGGACTCATCGCGGCCCGAGATCTTGCCCGCACCGACAACGCACGCCCATGAAGGGGTGAAGGATCATGAAAATCACCGGAAACGTCTTCGTCGTCACCGGCGCCGGGAACGGGATCGGCCGGGATGTCGCCCTCGAGCTCCTATCCCGGGGCGCGCGAGTCGCCGGTGTCGATGTCTCGCCCGCCGCGTTAGCGGATACCGCCGCGCTCGCCGGGGCGGGGGACCGGTTCACCGTTCACGACGTCGACCTCACCGATCGCGAGAGCGTCGATGCTCTTCCCGACGCGGTCGAGGCGCGTCACGGGCGCGTTGATGGCCTCATTCACGTCGCCGGCGTGATTCAACGCTTCGTGCCGGTCAGGGAACTGTCGACCGGAGACATCGACACCGTTTTCGACGTCAACCTTTGGGGCACGGTGAACGTCAACAAGGCATTCCTCGAACCGTTGCTCGCGCGCCCGGCGGCGGCGCTGGTCAATGTGTCCTCGATGGGCGGGCTCATCCCGTTCCCCGGGCAGACGGCGTACAGCGCCTCGAAAGGGGCGGTGAAGCTTTGGACCGAAGGTCTGCACGCCGAACTCGCGCAGAGCAACGTCACCGTGACCGTCGTATTCCCCGGCGCAATCGCGACCGACATTGCCCGTAACTCCGGAGCAGGGAAGACGAGCGCTGCTGCCACGGATTCTCCGATCAAGATGACCTCGTCGATCGACGCGGCCCGGCAGATCGTCGAGGCGGTCGCGAAGGGGAAGGTGCGTGTGCGGATCGGAAACGATGCCAAACTCCTCGACCGCCTCTCCCGAGTGATGCCTACGAAGGCGATCGAGCTCATCGCGAAGAAGATGGCCTCCGCCACCGGCGCCGCCACGGCGCAGGAGGCGGCGCCGACGCAGTAGCGGGCCCGTGCGCGGCCTACTGAGGTAGCGCTAGGCTCTGCCCCGACCACCGTGCGCGTAACCAGCGGTCGTGGGACGCGATGACAACCGTGCCGGGGTAGGCGGCAACGGCGGATTCCAGGGCGGAGACGAGGCTGAGCGAGAAGTGGTTCGTCGGCTCGTCCAGCAGCAGGATCTCGGGTGGATTGGCGAGGAGGGCTGCCAAGGAGAGTCGGCGTTGTTGCCCCACACTCAACTGCGCAATCGGTCGGTTCTCATCGCGGCCAGCAACTAACCCGAAGGTGCGCAACGGGATTCGCCGGGCCCGCTCGAG
>JAJYRV010000385.1 GCA_021793935.1 Actinomycetes bacterium
GCCCGCGATGATCATCAGGTCCGCCTGACGGGGCGAGGCGCGGAAAACTTCCATCCCGAACCGGGAGATGTCGAAGCGGGGGGTACCCGCCGCCATCATCTCGATCGCGCAGCACGCGAGCCCGAACGTCACCGGCCACATCGACGACGACCGTACCCAGCCGGCGAGGTCCTCGACCTTTCCTAGTAGGAAGCCTGAGGGAATCTTCTCTTCAAGTCCCATGGTGGTGTAAACCTCCTTAGTCCCAGTCCAACCCACCACGGCGCCATTCGTAAATGAACGGCACGGTGATGAGGAACAGGAACGTCAACATAGCGATGAGCCCGAACACGGCGAGTTCCCTGAACGCCACCGCCCACGGGTAAAGAAAAACGACCTCGATGTCGAAGATGATGAAGGTCATCGCGACGAGGTAGTACTTGATCGGAAACCGAATGTCGGCCGCGTGCCGAGTGGGCTGGATCCCGCACTCGTAGGCGTCGACCTTGACCCGGTTGTAGCGTTTGGGGCCGATGACGGCCGAGGCGGCCATCCCGCCGATAGCCAGCGCCGCGGCCAGACCGAACATGATCAGGATGGGAATAAACGGATTTGTCATAGTTTCTTCCTCACGCCGCCGGGACGATTCGCGATAGTGCGGTGATTGTGCGATCGACCATATCGCCACCACGGGTGTCGTACGAGTCCGAGAGCAGTTTCATGACGAACCGCATGAGCATGGGCCGTGGGAGCCCGTACGTCGTGCAGATCCTCATGATTTCAGGTTTTTCGATGAGTTTGACGAAGAGGCGACCCAGGGAGAAGTAGCCGCCGATGTCATCGGCCATGCGCCGCGGGTAGGTGAGCAGCGTACGTTCCCGGGCCTGCGCCGTCGTCCGAGAGAACGCTTGCGCCGTCACGTCGGCGGCGATCCGGCCCGCCTGCATGCCGTAGGCGATCCCTTCGCCGTTGAACGGGGAGACCATTCCGCCGGCGTCCCCGAGGAGGAACATCCCGTTCTTGTACAGCGGTTTGCGGTTGAAGCTCATCGGCAGGGCGGCGCTGCGCAGCGGGGTGACGAGGTTGTCCTGCGTGAACTCCCACTCCTCGGGCGCGTTGGCCATCCAGGTGTTGAAGATCCGGCGGTACTCGATCTTCGTCGCCTTCGCGGTGGAGGAGACCGAGCCGAGCCCGACGTTCACGGTGCCATCCCCGAGCGGGAAGATCCAGCCGTACCCGGGCAGCAACGCCGATTCTTGCGGCTTGCCCTCCCACAGTTCGAGGTGGGACTCCATCCACGCGTCATCGTGGCGGGGGGTTTTGAACCGCGCGCGGATCGCTACCCCCATCGGGCGGTTCTCGTCCTTCTCGATCCCGAGCGAGGTCGCGAGCCGGGCGGAGACGCCGTCGGCGGCCATGACCACCGGCGCGTAGAACTCGGTCTCTTCCGCATCCCGGATCCGGCGCCCGTTGGCGTCCATCGGCTGCGCCCGCACCCCGATCACTCGCTCGGAGCGTTCGTGCAGGATCGGGCCGGTGACCATCATGCCTTCGCGGAGTTCCGCGCCGGATTCCCGGGCCTTGAACGCGAGTTCCTGGTCGAGTTTGTTCCGGGCGGAGGCGGCGCCGTAGCTCGGGTACCGCTCGATCTCGGGCCACGGGAAGTAGTACTGGCGCCCGCCGCCGTACACGCGCAGGCCCTTGTTGCGGTGCCAGCCGTCCTCCTCGCGGACCTGGATCCCCATCCGGACGATCTCGGAGACGGCGCGCGGGGTCAGCCCGTCCCCGCAGACCTTGTCCCGGGGGAAGGTCGCCCGCTCCAGCAGCAGGACCTCCAGGCCGTAGTTCGCGAGGTAGTGCGCGGCGGCGGCGCCACTGGGCCCCGCGCCGACGACGATGACGTCCGCGTCGCGCTTACGCGAACCAGCCACACTGACCACCATTTCCGCTACGTAACCCTTGCGTAATTAAGCCTATTTCGTGGAGATTCTGCGGATTTTCCGCATGGATTTTCTCCCATCATGCACCTTATCTCCGTTCGCGGGCTCTCGCTTACCTCATCGCGCCACTGAACTGAGATCCGCGCCACCTTAGCCCCGCGATCATGCGGTTTCCGAGCGGTTTCCCGGGCCGCCTGCGACCGCAACTTTTTCCCCGGGTGTGCTGATTCACAATTCACCTCATCGGTTTGAAGCCTCGGTGAAGGGCGGCGATCCCGCCGGAGAGGTTCCGGTAGGCGACGCTGCGCCAGCCGACGTCCTGCATGAGGGCCGCGAGCGATTCCTGGTCCGGCCACTGGGCGATGGATTCCGCGAGGTAATCGTAGGCGGGGGCGTTGGAGGAGACGAAGGAGGCGAGGGGCGAAAGCACGTGGTCCCGGTAGAACCCGTAGAGGGCGGCCCAGCCGCGGTGCGGGGGGTGGGAGAACTCGCACACGACGACCCGCCCGCCGGGCTTGGTCACCCGGAACATCTCCGCGAGCCCGCGGGCGGTGTTGACAACGTTGCGAAGCCCGAACGAGATCGTCACGGCGTCGAAGGTGTCGTTCGCGAAAGGCAGCGCCGTTGCGTCCCCGACGACGAACGGCAGGTCGGGGCGGCGCTGCTTGCCCACGGCGACCATCCCTTCGGAGAAGTCACACGGCACGACGTCGATCCCCGCCTCGGCGTAGGGCACCGAGGACGTCCCGGTTCCGGCGGCGAGATCGAGCACGCGCTGCCCGGGGCGCGCGTCGACGGCCGCGAAGGTGGCCCGACGCCACATCCGATCGATTCCGAAGGTGAGAACGTCGTTGGTGAGGTCGTAATTCTGCGCGACCTCATCGAACATGCTCGCCACTTGGGTTGGATCCTTGTGCAGGTTTGCCCTCATGGCACCCATCATCTCACCATCTCACCCGCCGCCGCGACGGCGGTGGGCGCAGGGGGCGTCAGGTTGCCGCGCCCACCTCGCTCGCCCCCTCGACGGCAACGAGCTTCC
>JAJYRV010000386.1 GCA_021793935.1 Actinomycetes bacterium
GGAACGAAGCGCAGGGTCTTCGCGGTTCCCACGACCTTGCCGGCACCCGGTTGGGGGCGAACACCGTCGATGTGGACATTGTTCAGGCCGCGCTGGCGAAGCATCTGCGAGATCGTCGCCACCGGGCACTGCTGAAGCTTCTCTCGCAGTTCCGGGCTCAGGCCAGGCGCCGGCGTTTCGATACCGGCAGCGTCGGCGGATCCCCACGCGTCGATCCGCTGCTTATCGTCCACGGCGGGCAGGGAACCGATCGCCTCGTCGTAGCCATCTGCTGGGCCCTCGACGATGTTCGTCACGAGGCGACCCGAGGTGTGCCCCGTACTCGGGGAATCCACTTCGACCTCGACGACGTCCCCAGGCTGCACGACCGAGGATCCGGCCGGGGTGCCGGTGAGGATGACGTCCCCGGTTTCCAAGGTGAAGTGTTGGGAGAGGTCGGCGACGAACTGCGCGAGCGGGAAAATGAGGTCGCTGGTCTCGCCGTCCTGGGCGAGTTCGTCGTTGACCCACGTCCGTACCCGCAGCTTCGCGGGATCGATCTCCCGCGCGTCGATGAGTTCCGGACCGATCGGGGTGAAGCCGTCTCCGGATTTGTTGCGGACGTTGGAGCCCTTGTCATTTGCCCGCAGGTCGTACATCCCGAAATCGTTCGAGGCCGTCACGTAGGCGACGTGGTCCCACGCCTTGTCCAGCGGGACGCGGTAGGCGGGATCGCCGATGACGAGGGCGATCTCTCCCTCGAAGGCGAGCAGTTCGATCCCTGCGGGCCGCCCGAGTTCGGCACCGGATGCGGCGACCGAACTTGAGGACTTGAAGAAGTATGAGGGCGCGGCCGGTCGCCTGCCCCGTTGGTCCGCGCGGGAACCATAGCTAAGGTGTACTGCAATTATTTTGCCCGGGCGTTTCGGTAGCCCGGAGAATCGTGAGTCGGTCACGGAGCCTCCTCGCTCTTGCGTCATATCTGAAATCGTATATGATCTTATCGCACCTGGGCAAGTGGTTCCCTCCCACTGCCCGGGAACATGTCGCACAACGACGTCGTCACTACAAGGAGCCAAAAAATGGACGCGACCACACCTCGTCGCGGGTCAATCGGAAAAGAAGATTGGCGCGTACTCTTTGCCACCATCGTCGGTACCGCAGTGGAGTGGTACGACTTTTTCATCTACGCAACCGCCGCCGGCCTCGTCTTCGGCGAGCTCTTCTTCGAGCCTGCGGGCACGGGGGTCGGCCAGATCCTCTCGTTCGCCACCGTGGGAATCAGTTTCCTGTTCCGCCCGCTCGGGGCGTTCCTCGCCGGCCACCTCGGTGACCGTTATGGTCGGCGCCTGGTGCTGATGCTCACCCTCATCCTCATGGGCGCGGCCACGACCCTCATCGGCGTGCTGCCCACTTATGCGAGCATCGGGATCGCCGCGCCGATCCTGCTCATCCTCCTGCGCGTGTTGCAGGGAATCTCCGCCGGGGGCGAATGGGGCGGGGCGGTACTCCTCGCTGTGGAGCACGCACCCGGAGACCGCCGCGGCACCTTCGGCGCCGCCCCGCAAATCGGGGTACCGATCGGGCTCCTGCTCTCTTCCGGGGTGATGGCGTTGATGACGACCATCGCACCGGGCGAGGCGTTCCTGCGCTGGGGCTGGCGGATCCCGTTCCTGCTGTCGATCGTGCTCATCCTCCTCGGCTACTACATCCGCCGGAAGGTGGAGGAAAGCCCGGTATTCCTCGAGATCGCCAAGCGCAAGGAGCAGGCGAGCGCCCCCATCGGCGTGCTGTTCAAAAAGCATGCCCTACTCGTGCTCATCGCAGCGCTCGTGTTCGCGGGCAACAACGCCGTGGGATACATGACCACAGGCGGTTACATCCAGCGCTACGCCACCAACCCCGAGGGCCTCGGCCTCGCGCGCGGGCCAGTACTCTGGGCGGTGACGGGATCCGCGGTGACGTGGCTCCTATCCACCCTCATCGCTGGGTATGTCTCGGACAGGTTCGGGCGCCGCAACACGTACCTCCTCGGCTGGATCTTGCAAGGGATCGGGGTGTTCACGCTCTTCCCGCTCGTTGACTCGGGGAATGTATGGCTACTCTTCCTCGGCCTTGCCATCCTCACGGTTGGGCTCGGGTTCACCTACGGCCCGCAAGCGGCGCTCTACGCCGAACTGTTCCCCGCCTCCGTGCGCTTTTCCGGAGTCTCGATCTCCTACGCGATCGGCGCGATCCTGGGCGGCGCCTTCGCCCCAACCATCGCCGAAGCGCTTGTCCAGCGCACGGGCTCGACCTCCTCGGTCGCCTGGTACCTGGCCGGGATGACCCTCATCGGGCTCATCGCGTCTTCCCTCCTACGGGACCGCTCGGGCATTCCGCTCGGCCCCGAGGCCGAGGAGGAGCAAGCCCGCTCCCCCATCGTCGGGGCGTCCGCTTAGCAACCGGCGCGGGGCCCTAGCCACCTAGGGCCCCGACGATCGCCGCCGCCGCTGCCGACAGCCGCACGCCGATCTCCTCAGCGGAATGCGAGGAGGAGACGTACACCGCGCCGACGGCGGCAGGGGCGTGCCCGCGGATCTGCAGCGGCACGGCCACGGCGCGCAGGTTCGCGATCACCTCGTCGTAGGAGATGAAGACCCCCGCCCCCGCCCCATGGACGTCGGCGGCGACCTGCCCGCTCACCTCCGCGGGCCACTCCGATTGCGGAACTTGAGCGAGGATGGCTCGGCCCGGCGCACCCACCCCGACGAAGTGGCGCGTACCCGGGCGCTGCGCAACGGCAGCGACAGCGTGGCGCGGCTCCACCGAAGTGAGCGTTACGCACTCCTCTCGGTCGAGCACCGTGACGAAGCAGGTCATCCCCAGCTCGTTCGCCGCGGCGGTGAGCTCGGGCAGCGCTTCAGCTTGAAGGTCGCGGTCAACCCCCGCTGCAAGGGCCGCCAGGCGCGCGCCGAGCACGAGTCCCCCATGGGGATC
>JAJYRV010000387.1 GCA_021793935.1 Actinomycetes bacterium
CTTTGGCATCGACCCAAGTTCCCTGTTCGCGGAGCGGGACGCCGACTACTACGACTTCCTCCCCGAGGGTTGGGAGCGCACGGCCGAGCGCATCCCCGAGTTGGCCAAGCCCGCTGAGAAGCGGCTGCACGAGGCGTTCGATGACTGGTGGAGCCGCCACAGCAAGCGCCTAATTGAGCTGCCCGAGTCCCACGCGGTCATGGACGTCCGCCGCGAACTCCTCGACTCCTTCGTCGCCGAACTCGAACCCCTCGGCCTACTCGACCGCTACGAACTGGCTGGCGTAATCGCCGCCTGGTGGGGCGAGAACAAGCACGACATCAAAACCTTGTCAATAAACGGCTTTGAAGGCGTCATCGAAGGATGGCTGACGACCATCACGTCGGCTTTCGAGCTGGATGAGATAGACGTCGAGTATTGGGATAAGCAAAAGATTGACGCTGAGAAGCGGAAAGCCCGCACCCATCGTGTCGTTCCAGCTCTAATCCCTGATTATCTCATCGATTTGGAGAAAGCTGAATCTCAGCTATCTGAGCTGAGTGCTCAGTACCAGGCGGCCACCGCTAAGTCTGGCGATGGCGAGGATGGAGAGCCTTCAGAGACCCCGTTGAGTAAGGTTGAACTAGAAAAACTCAAGGCTGAAGCCGATAAGGCGCGAGCGTACATGTCAGCTCTGGAGAGGGACTTCATTAGCTTTTTGAATCGCGCTTCTTGTCAACTTGATGATGAAGCGCGGAAGAATCTTGTTCTGGGCGTTTTTGCAAGTTCACTGGAAGGCCGACTCGGAAGGCGTAAGGCGGGAAAGCTGCAGGAGGCGAAGAACTCATATTCCGACTGGCGTGACAAGTATGCGGTAACCCTTCTAGAGTTGGAGCGTAAGCGAGATAACGCTGCCGGCTGTCTGCAGAGGCACTTTAGAGAGCTTGGCTATGTTTGAACCCTTTGTGCTTAAACCCCTCGGCGAGCTGGCGGATCTCCGAATGGGTGGAACACCTTCTCGCGCGGAACCCGATTTCTGGGATCGGGATAACGCGGGGCATCCGTGGGTCTCTATCGGAGATCTTAGAGGGGAATATATAAGTCGCACTAAGGAATCCGTTACCAAGTTGGGGGCACGCGCGGCGCGTCTTTCGGCTGTTCCTCCGGGGGTCCCCATCATGAGTTTCAAGCTAAGTATGGGGCGTGCGGCGATTCCTACTGTTCCGGTGTACACGAATGAAGCGATAGTCGCGCTATTCCCTAAGTCTGGGATCTCGTTCGCAAAGTGGCTGTATTATTCAGTCCCTCGAGTGGTTCAGTCCGCAGTAACGGAAACAGCGGTTAAGGGGCAGACGCTCAACCTTAAGAAGCTGCGGGAGTTGCTCATACCCACGCCATATACGCTCGAGGAGCAGCGGCGGATCGCGGAGATTCTCGATTCTGTAGATGAGTACATCGCCACAGCGTCGGCGATTTTGGATAAACGGGAGAAAGTGCGTATCGGCATAATTTCTGATCTGATCAACTCCTATGGGTCTCAAGGAATGGTGCGTCTGAGGGACGTAGGGAGTATTGGTTCCGGATCGACCCCATCTCGGGGGCGTTCGGACTACTGGGTCAATGGGACGATTCCCTGGGTAAAGACTGCGGAAGTTGCATTCTCTGTCATTACTGATACGGCCGAGCATGTTACTGCTTCCGCTGTTCGCGATTGTCGCCTTTCGGTCTATCCTGCTGGCACAGTTCTTGTAGCAATGTATGGCGAGGGTGCCACCCGTGGAAGGAGTGCTATTCTGGGTGTTCCAGCTACTGTGAACCAAGCGTGCGCAGCAATAACGTGCGACACTAAAACTCTAAGCCCAGAATACTTGTTCGAATGCCTCAAGCATCTTTACGGCGAGATCCGTCTCTTGGGGCATGGGTCTAATCAGACGAACCTGAACGCGGAAATGCTAGGAGAGCTAGAGGTTCCTGCGCCTTCACTTGAAGAGCAGGAGAAGCTGACTGCGGTCATGCGAGATTTCGATCGAGAGTCTTTTGTTCTCGCCGAGACCTTGAGTAAAGCACGTGCGATAAAGCAGGGGCTGGCGGAGGATCTTCTTACCGGGCGGGTGCGGGTGCCGGAGGCGGAGGCTGTGGTGGAGAGTCTCTGAGCTCTGCCGGTGTGGGGTGGTTCGCCCTAGGCTGTTGGGGTGGGTGTTCGGGGGGCCGAGCGATGATCTCCTTTTCGGGATGGGAGTGGCGTCGTGGTGGATTGGGAGTACACGCTGGTGGAGCGTCCTCTCATCGAGCAGCTCAAGGGGATGGGCTGGGAGCATCTCCAAGGGGCGCCGCCGGAAGCGGTGATGCCGCTCGATCCCTACGACTCCGGCCGGGCGGGCTTCGACGAAGTCTTCCTCGAAGACCGGTTGCGGGACGCTGTTCACCGCATCAACCTCGACCCGGACGGCCGTCCCTGGCTGGATGACGACCGCATCGACCAGGCCGTCAGCGAACTGACGCGCATCCCCGCGTCCGGTCATCTCATCGAGGCGAACCAGGCCGCGACGAAACTGCTCCTCGAAGGCACCGTCGTGGACGGGGTGGCCGGCTGGGAAGGCGGCAAGAGCCGTTCAATCCACTACATCGACTGGCGGAACCCCGAGAACAACGACTTCACGGTCGTGAACCAGTTCCGCGTGGACGTGCCCGGCAACGACGGCCACCCGATCATCCCGGACGTGGTGCTGTTCGTGAACGGCATCCCGCTCGTCGTCCTGGAGGCGAAGAAGCCGCAGACGAGCAGCCTGATGACCGCCGCCGGGCAGATACTCCGCTACTCCGAGCAGGTGAAGGGCGACGTCCGGCTGGGAAATCAGCGCCTCTTCCACACCGTCCAGCTCACCGCCGTCAGCAGTGGAGAGGACGCGAAACTCGGCACGGTCACCGCCCGCTACGAGCACTACGTGCCGTGGCGTGACCCGTATCCGCTGACACGG
>JAJYRV010000388.1 GCA_021793935.1 Actinomycetes bacterium
GTACATCGCGGCGGTCAACGCCGCGCGTATGTTGGGAACGGCGATGGTGCTCATGCCGGTGACGACCGCGGCGCTGAACGAACTGCCCCGATCGTTGATCCCGCACGGCACCGCGATGAACAACACGATGCGCCAGGTGGCGGCCTCGATGGGCACCGCGGTGCTCGTGACGATCATGACGAGCGCAGCACTGAGCCCGGAAACCCATGGGGTCTCCGGGCCCATTCACGGGGTGAACATCTCGTTCCTCGTGGCGGGCATCATCAGCGCCCTGGGGCTAGTGCTCGCCTTCTTCATCAAACCGTTGCGCCTCGAGCGCAGCGTGAACTAGCGCCCGACGCCGAGCGCGTCAGGGCTTAGCCCTGCTCCTCGGCCTTTCGCATCACTTCGCTCAAGCGGTTCGCCGCGGCAACGACGGAGGCCGCGTGCAACCGGCCCGGCTGGCGGCTCATCCGCTCGACGGGGCCAGAGATCGAGACGGCGGCGATCACGCGCCCCGAGGGGCCGCGCACCGGCGCGGAGACGGAAGCAACCCCGACCTCCCGCTCCGAAACGGACTGGGCCCACCCGCGGCGGCGCACCCCGGAAAGGATCGTCGCGGTGAACTTCGCGCCGTGCAGCCCCCGGTGCAGCCGGTCGGGCTCTTCCCAGGCGAGCAGGATCTGCGCGGCCGAACCGGCGAGCATCGTGAGGGTCGCGCCCACGGGAATGGAATCACGCAGCCCCATCTGCTTCTCCGCCGCGGCGACGCAGATGCGTTGCTCCCCCTGGCGCCGGTACAGTTGGGCGCTCTCGCCGGTGTGATCGCGCAGGGCGACGAGCACCGTCGCCGCCGCGGCGAGCAGCCGATCTTCACCTGCTGCCGACGCGAGCTCGGCCAGCCGGGGCCCCAGGATGAACCGCCCCTGCATATCCCGAGAGACGAACCGGTGGTGCTCGAGTGCCACGGCGAGGCGATGCGCCGTCGGGCGGGCAAGATGAGTGCTCGCAACGAGTTGCGCGAGGGTCATGGGTCCCGCTTCGAGAGCGCCGAGAACGAGCGAGGCTTTGTCAAGTACGCCGACTCCGCTAGAGTTGTCCATAAGGCAATATTGCCGTCTCAGCTCATGAGACGCAAATTGGAGTGAGTTAGTAGGAGAAAGGCTGGCAAGGGGATGGGCAAGACCTTAGCCGAGAAGGTGTGGGAAGATCACGTCGTCCGAAAGGGTGAAGACGGCGCGCCCGACCTTCTCTACATTGACCTTCACCTCGTGCACGAGGTAACGAGTCCGCAAGCGTTCGAAGGTCTGCGCCTTGCCGGGCGCAAGGTTCGCCGCCCGGACCTCACGATCGCGACGGAGGACCACAACACCCCGACCCTCGACATCGACCTGCCGATCGCGGATAAGACTTCGCGGATCCAGATCGACACTCTCCGCGACAACGTTGAGGAGTTCGGCGTTCGCATCCACTCCCTGGGTGACGCCGATCAGGGCATCGTGCACGTCGTCGGCCCGCAGCTCGGGCTCACCCAGCCCGGCATGACGGTCGTGTGCGGGGACTCCCACACCTCCACCCACGGCGCCTTTGGTGCGCTCGCGTTCGGGATCGGCACGTCCGAGGTCGAGCACGTGCTCGCCACCCAGACCCTGCCGCTCGCCCCGTTCAAGACGATGGCGATCACGGTCAATGGCCAACTGCGCGAGGGCACGACCGCGAAAGACATCATCCTCGCCGTCATCGCCAAGATCGGCACCGGCGGCGGCCAGGGCTACGTGCTCGAATACCGCGGCGAGGCGATTGAATCGCTCTCGATGGAAGGGCGCATGACGATCTGCAACATGTCGATCGAGGCCGGCGCACGTGCGGGAATGATCGCCCCCGATGAGACCACCTTCGAGTACATCAAGGGCCGCCCGCACGCCCCGGAAGGGGAGGAGTGGGACAAGGCCGTCGAGTACTGGAAATCCCTGCGCACCGACGACGATGCCGAGTTCGACGCCGAGGTCACCCTCGATGCCAACGAGCTCGAACCGTTCGTCACCTGGGGCACGAACCCCGGTCAGGGCCTGCCGCTGTCCGCGAACGTTCCCAATCCCGAGGAGATCAACGACGAGAACGAACGCGTCGCCGCCGAACGCGCGCTGGAGTACATGGGACTGGAGGCGGGCACCCCGCTGCGGGAGATCGCCGTCGACACCGTCTTCATCGGCTCCTGCACGAACGGGCGGATCGAAGACCTCCGGGCCGTCGCTGACGTCCTCGCGGGGCAGAAGAAGGCCGACGACGTCAAGGTGCTCGTCGTGCCCGGTTCCGCTCGGGTGCGCCTCCAGGCCGAGGCCGAGGGTCTCGACCAGGTGTTCCTCGCCTTCGGCGCGGAATGGCGCAACGCGGGCTGCTCGATGTGCCTGGGGATGAACCCCGACCAGCTCGTTCCCGGGGAGCGGTGCGCATCGACGTCGAACCGAAACTTTGAAGGACGCCAGGGCGCGGGCGGGCGTACCCACCTGGTGTCGCCGCTCGTCGCGGCGGCGACGGCGATCCGGGGCACCCTGTCCTCGCCGTCGGACCTCGTAGACACCGCTGCTCAGCTGAGCGCCTAAGGAGAGAGCAATGGAGAAGATCACCACTCACACCGGGATCGGCGTTCCCCTGCGCCGCAGCAACGTCGACACGGACCAGATCATCCCCGCCGTCTACCTCAAGCGGGTCTCCCGCACGGGGTTCGACGACGCGCTGTTCGCCGCGTGGCGCCGGGACCCGAACTTCATCCTCAACCAGGAGGCGTACAAGTCCGGCTCGGTGCTCGTGGCCGGCCCCGACTTCGGCACCGGATCCTCCCGCGAACACGCCGTGTGGGCGCTGAAGGATTACGGGTTCCGGGTCGTGCTCGCCTCGAAGTTCGCGGACATCTTCCGCGGCAACTCCGGCAAGCAGGGCCTCGTTGC
>JAJYRV010000389.1 GCA_021793935.1 Actinomycetes bacterium
GAGTTGATCTTCCCCATCACGATGGCGGTGACCAACCGGCTCACCGTCGATCAGGTCTCGGCCGCGTTCACCGTCTACCCCTCGCTATCGGGATCGATCGCGGAGGCCGCCCGGATGCTCCACGACGCCCGCGGATAACCACCCTTCGCGCGCGGGCTCGCCGATTCCAAGAATGCGCCCCCGGGCGGGTACGGTTGGGTAGTGCACGAAAGGAAACCAAGTGAGAGCTGTGAACCGACTAGAGCTATTTCATCAACGAGGTCCCTTGCGCTTCTCTAACAAGATGCTCCCGGAAAAGACCAGCGATGAGAAGCTCCTCGAGCGTGACCTCGGGCCGAACTGGCTCCACAGCGATCCCTGGCGGATCATGCGCATCCAGTCCGAGTTCGTCGAAGGTTTCGGCGCGCTGTCCGAACTCGGCCCCGCCGTGAGCGTGTTCGGCTCCGCCCGGATGGCGGAGGGAACCACCGAGTACGAACTCGGCGAGCAGGTCGCCCGCGAACTCGTGGCCGCCGGCTACGCCGTCATCACCGGCGGGGGACCGGGCGTGATGGAGGCGGCGAACCGCGGCGCGAAGGACGCCGATGGTACCTCGGTGGGCCTCGGCATCGAATTGCCCTTCGAACAGGGGATGAACGCCTACGTCGACCTCGGGGTGAACTTCCGGTACTTCTTCGTGCGCAAGACGATGTTCGTCAAGTACGCCCAGGGGTTCATCGTCCTCCCCGGCGGGTACGGCACCCTCGACGAACTCTTCGAGGCGCTCACCCTCGTGCAGACCGGGAAGGTCCGCCGGTTCCCGATCGTGCTCATGGGTACGAAATTCTGGGGCGGGATGCTCGATTGGCTCCGCGACGTGCTCGCCGCGGAGGGAACCATCGGGCCGACCGACGTGGACCTCATGCACCTGACCGACGATCCGAAGGAAGCGGTGGAGTACATCGTCACCGCCCAGCACGTGATGAAGAAGCACGAGGAACTCGCCGCCACCGAAGCCGCCGCGAGGCGCTCAGAGGAAAACGCCCGCGAGGAGCAGTGAACGCCGACGCCTGGGTCACGGCGCTGACCCTCGCCGCGGCAGCCGCCACCGCGCTCGGCGGGGTGGTCCTCGGCCGTAGGGGCGCGAAAATCGGGCTGCCCGCCCCCGTCCACCTTCCCCCGCGCAGCGAGGAAGAAGAAGGAAATCTTCAACCCGAATCCCCTCGTGACGTAGAATGTTCTTAGGACACCGTGGCGATCCGGCAGAGCTCACCCGAGCTCGAACCACTGGCATTCGACAGTGGGTGCCCGCCACGACCGACTCGAAAGACAGGGATGACACATGGCGGCTATGAAGCCACGGACCGGTGACGGACCCCTAGAGGTGACGAAGGAAGGCCGCGGCCTCATTATGCGCATTCCCGCTGAAGGTGGAGGCAGACTCGTAATCGAATTGAACTCCGACGAAGCGACCGCGCTGTCCAAAGCACTCAGCACTGTTGTTGAATGAAACCTAAGCTCCCGCACCTAAGCGCCGCCGACGCATTTGGCGCCCTCGAGAACGTCCAGACCCTCGCCTTCCTCACCACGACGGAAGGCGGCGGGAAAATCCTCACCGACGGAGCGGCCGCTGATCTCATCGCCGCCTACGGCGTCGATCTTCCCGCGACCGTTCGGCAACTCGACATCACGGGTGAGACGGGGCAGATCCGCACGATGGCGCTGCCGCCCCTCGCCGGGGATGACCGGTGGGCACACCTGCCCGCCACCCTCATGTTCGTCGGCCTCGGGAGCCCGGAAAGTTCAACCGCGGAAGAATCCGCGACGTCGAGGGCCCGCCGCGCCGGAGGGGCGTTCGCGCGGGCCCTTCGCCCCGGCGCGGCCGCGGCCGTCGCCGGATTCGACAACCGCGGCGAGCAGGTGGCGACCGCCTTCGGTGAAGGCATCCACCTCGCCGCCTACCGTCACCCCGCCACCGGGACCCTCGAGCGCCCCGAACCTCCCCGTTCCGTGCGCCTCGTCGGCGCGAGCGAGGAATCGGTGAAGACCGCGGTGCGTCGCGCGCACGCGACGGTCGCCGCCCGCACCTGGGCCGCGACCCCCTCGAACACGAAGAACCCCGAATGGCTCGCGGGTGAGGCCCGCCGGGAGGGCAAGAACGCGCGGGCGGCGGTGCGCGTGTACGACGAGAAGTGGATCGATGCCCAGGGGATGGGCGGCCTCGCCGCCGTCGGGGGCGGATCCGCCTCCCCGCCGCGGTTCGTCGTCGTCGAATACACCCCCAAAGGCCGATCGCCGGGGGAGATCGTCGTCGTCGGCAAGGGCATCACCTACGACACCGGCGGTCTCGACATCAAACCCCGTGAGGCGATGATGCCGATGAAGACGGACATGACCGGCGCGGCCGTCACGCTCGCCGCCGTCATCGGCGCGGCCAAAGCCCGCGCGGAGAACTCCATCGTCGCCGTCCTACCGCTGGCGGAGAACGCCGTTTCAGGCTCCTCCTACCGGCCCTCCGACGTCGTGACGATGTTCGACGGCACGACTGTGGAGATCGGCAACACCGACGCCGAAGGGCGGATGGTGCTCGCCGACGGCATGGCCTGGGCACGGGAGGAATACTCCCCGAAAGTGTTGATCGACGTCGCCACCCTCACCGGGGCGGCCACGCTCGGCCTGGGCAAGATCCACGGCGCGTTGTACGCAACGACGACGCCGCTCGCCGGGGCGTTCATCGAGGCCGGCGCGGCCACGGGCGAACCGGTGTGGCGGATGCCGCTGGTGGAGGAGTACCGCGCCTCGCTCGATTCGCCCGTCGCCGACCTCTCCCACATCTCCGGCCCCGCAGTCGGGGCCGGCTCGATCACCGCCGCGTTGTTCCTGCAGCACTTCGCCGGCGACACCCCGTGGGTGCACCTCGACATCGCCGGACCGGCGCGCGCGGCGA
>JAJYRV010000390.1 GCA_021793935.1 Actinomycetes bacterium
GTCACGGTCGTCGTCGGCGGGCTCGGGATCGCAATCGGTACCATCGCCTTCGGATTGCCCGGGCTCTGGGCGGCGCTCATCGCGACCGTGCTGGGGCTCTTCTTCACGGCAACGACCGTGGCCGGGTTGTACTACGCAGCTGGGCGCGGCCAAGAGCTCCTCATGGTCGTGCTGCTCGGGGGCTGGCTCGTCAAGATGATCATCCTCGGCGGCGTCATCTTCTGGTTGAAAAACCAGACTTTTTACCACAAGGGGACCTTCGCCGCGACGATCCTCACGCTCGTTATCGGCGCGCTCATCGTCGAGATGGTGATCGTCGCCACAGCGCGGATTCCCTACGTGAGCGTGAACTCAGTCACAGCCGCAGAGGGGTCGGCAACCCCCGCGTCCCCTGATACTTCTGAGCAGCCGCAGCAACGTGCGGAAAACCGCGAGGAGTCAGCGACCGAGGGTGAAGAGCGGGGTGAAGAGGGGTAGAAGCAGCTTGCCCCGGTTTCGATCCGATCAGGTAACCTGAACAACGTACTTTTGCCCACTTAGCACCTGGTTCGCACGAAGACTGCGTTTCGCTGAAGTAGAACCGCTGCATTAGACCGCTGGAGAGCATTCTGTCCACCGCCGTGAACGCCCTGCCGGTCCTCGCTGAAGGTCCCGAAATGCCTGGGGTTGGGGATTTCTTCCCGCCCATCGCCTTCGGCGAGGGAACGATCTTCGCGTTCGACAAGATCATGTTCATCCGCCTCGTCATCGCAGGACTTCTCATCCTGCTCCTGTGGCTCGGAACGCGCAAGGCAACCCTCGTCCCCTCTCGCGGGCAATCCGCGATCGAGTTCGTCCTCGACTTCGTTCGGGTGCAGATCGTCGAACAGATCCTCGGTAAGGAGCGCGGGCGTCCCTACGTGCCGTTCCTGACCGCGATGTTCTTCACGATCTTCGCCATGAACATCGCCGGGATCATCCCGGGCCTCGGGCTCGCCGGTACCTCCCGGATGGGTCTGCCGCTGCTCATGGCGGTCATCGTCCTGCTCGTCTACCTCGTCGCGGGTGTGCGGAAGCAGGGGATGGGCAAGTACCTCAAGTCCCAACTCTTCCCCCCGGGGATCCCGCCCGTCGCGTACGTGCTCATCACGCCGATCGAGATCCTGCAGGTATTCATCCTGCGACCGGCCACCCTGGCCGTCCGGTTGCTCGCCAACATGATGGCCGGGCACATCATGCTCGCCGTCGCGCTCGTAGGAACGCACTTCCTGCTCATCCAGTCGGTTGGGATGCTCAAGGGGGCAGGGGCACTCGCCTTTGTTGCGGCGATCGCCGTGACGTTGTTCGAAGTCTTCGTAGCCGCGCTGCAGACGTACATCTTCGTTCTGCTGTCGGCTATTTACATCAACTTTGCTCTGGAAGAGGCCCACTAAGGGCTCGACCGGGGTTAAGACGTTCCACACTCACCAACACAACGCTCCGATCGGGGCGATTTACGGAAGGAAACCCATGGAAGGTAACATCGCAACAATTGGTTACGGTCTGGCTGCGATGGGCCCTGGTATCGGTCTCGGTATCATGGTCGGGCAAACCCAGGTAGCGACCGCGCGTCAGCCTGAAGTTGCAGGCCGGCTGTTCACCAACATGATGATTGGTGCCGCCCTTATTGAGGTGCTCGGTCTGCTCGGTCTCGTTGCCGGCTTCCTGTTCTGATCGATCACGCTGGTAAATAAGGAGTAACCGATGAACGATTCCGCGATCTATGCGGGAGCACCGGAAGGGATCGGCGTGCTGATCCCGAGCGTGCCGGACTTGTTCTGGTCCGCGGTGGTCATTGTTATCATCGGCTTCTTCTTCTTCAAATACCTCATGCCCAAGATGACGGAGCTGCTCGATGAACGGGCAGCGAAGATCGAGGGCGGGTTAGAGCTAGCGAAGAAGGCCCAAGAAGAGGCCGCTGCCGCTAAATCGGAGAAGGAAGCTGAACTCGCGGCTGCTCGCCGTGAGGCGGCCAGCATCCGTGAAGAGGCCACCAACGACGGCACCGCGATCGTCAACGAAGCCCGTACCAAGGCTCAGGCAGAAGCGGACCGGATCGTTGAGTCCGCCCAACGCCAGATCGAAGCGGAACGCGCCGCCGCCGTCGTCTCTCTACGCGACGAAGTCGGTGGGCTGGCCACAGAGCTCGCCTCTCGGATCGTCGGCGAATCGCTGGCTGAAGACGCCCGGCAAACCCGGGTGATCGACCGGTTCCTCGACGAACTGGACGGCACGCTTAGCGGTGCTGGCGAGATGGAGGCGTGATGCGGGCGACTAGCCAAGCCAGTTTGGATGCGGCGATGAGCACGTGGGAAACCACGCTTGCCGCTACCGGATCCAAAGCGGCGCAACTCGGCGAGGAACTCTTCGCCGTCGTCGATGTTCTCGACGGATCGGCTGCGCTACGCCGGGCTCTCACGGAACCGAACCGGGACGGGAGCTCGAAAGCGAACCTCGTTGCCGGCGTCTTTGAGGGCAAGGTGAGTGAGGAGACGCTTGATCTCCTTTCGGGCTTGGCTCGTAGCCGCTGGAGCGCTGAAGGCGATTTCGCTGAAGCCTGCGAACAGCTCGGAGTCACGGCACTACTGGTTTCCGCGGAAGCACGTGAGGAACTGGCATCGCTGGAAGAGGACGTCTTCCGGATGATCCGAGTGCTGGCGGACAACCGGGATCTGCGGTTAGCGTTGGCGGAAAAGGACCGGAGCCGGGACGACCGCATCCGTCTGCTGAAGAGCGTGTTCAGTGAACACGTCGGTGGCGAAGCGCTCACGCTCGCCGCTCGAACCATCAGCTCCGGCCGTTCCAAATCAATCACCGCCGGACTGAACCACGTGAGCGAACTCGCCGCCGAGCGGCGCGAGCGCTTGCTCGCCGTGGTCACCGCCGCGGTGCCCCTGAGCACCG
>JAJYRV010000391.1 GCA_021793935.1 Actinomycetes bacterium
GATCGCGCAAGAGGTCGTGTACCTCGAGGAGCGGCGGCGCTCGAAGATGTTCGTGCGTACCGACGAGTTCGGCCGGTTCATCTCCGTGCTCGTATACATCCCACGGGACCGCTACTCCACCGCGGTGCGGCTGAAGATCGAAGCCCTGCTCCGCGAGGCATACGATCCGGAGACGATCGACTTCACGACGAACATCTCCGAATCCCCCCTCGCGCAGGTCCACCTCGTGCTCCGGATGCCCCGGGGCGAGGATCTGCCGAAGGTCGACGTCGCGGCGCTGCAGAACGACCTCAACCTCGCCGTGCGCACGTGGGATGACCAGCTCGTCCACCTCCTGCGCGAAACCCACGGCGAAACGATCGCCTCCGAGATCCTCGCCGACTACGCGGGCGCGTTCAGCGCCGCATACCAGGACATGATCAGCCCCGCCGCCGCCGTCGAGGATCTGGAGCTGCTGCGCTCCCTCACCGGGCCGCAGGACGTGCGCGTGCGCGTGGACCACAACGGCACGTGGCGGTTCCGGGTCGCCTCCTACGTCGAGTTCCCCCTCACCCAGGTGATGCCGATCCTCACGGCGTTCGGGGTGCAGGTCGTCGACGAGCGGCCCTTCCCGGTCGCTCTCACCGGCAAGCGCAGCCGCCACATCTCCGATTTCGGTCTGGAACTCGGCGACGGCGAGCACGCAGCCAAGTTCGAAGAGGGCTTCCGAGCGGTGTGGCTGGGCAAGACCGAGAGTGACCACCTCAACTCCCTCATCGTGCACGCAGGCCTGCCCTGGCCACGCGTGTTGCTCCTGCGCGCGCTCGGCCGCTACGCCCACCAGGTGAGCCCCTCGAACGCGTTCTCCTACACCGAGACCGCGCTCGTGCAGAACCCCATCATGGCGGCGGGCATCGCCGAACTCTTCGACATCCGGTTCAACCCCGAACGCGCCGTTGACCTCGCCGCCCGGCAGGAGGAGGCCCGCGAGAAGGCCGCCGCCCTCCTCGCGGACTTGGAAACCGTGCGTAGCGCCGATGATGACCGGGCGCTGCGGATGCTCATCGGGATCGTGCAAGCGACCCAGCGCACGAACTTCTACGCCGGGCTCGCGGCCGGCAGGATCGACCCCGACGCCCCCGGCACGTTCCCGATCTCGATGAAGATCGACTGCGCGGCGGTGCCCGGGATGCCCCAGCCGCATCCGATGGCCGAGATCTGGGTGTACTCCCCGCAGGTGGAGGGCGTGCACCTGCGGTTCGCGCCGGTCGCGCGCGGGGGCCTGCGCTGGTCGGACCGCCGCGAGGATTTCCGCACCGAGGTGCTCGGGCTGGTGAAGGCGCAGATGGTCAAGAACGCCGTCATCGTGCCGGGAGGCTCCAAGGGCGGGTTCGTCGCCAAGCAGCTGCCCGCCCCCTCGGACCGGGCCGCGTGGATCGAGGCGGGCAAGGACGCCTACCGCAGCTTCATCCGGGGGATGCTCGACATCACGGATAACCGCGAGGGCGCGCGGGTGGTGCCCCCCGCCCGCGTCGTGTGCCACGACGGCGAGGATCCCTACCTCGTCGTCGCCGCGGACAAGGGAACCGCGGCCTTCTCCGACACCGCGAACGAGGTCTCCCGGGAATACGGGTTCTGGCTCGATGACGCGTTCGCCTCCGGCGGCTCGGCGGGGTACGACCACAAGGGGATGGGAATCACCGCGCGGGGCGCATGGGAATCGACGAAGCGGCACTTCCGCGAGCTCGGTATCGATGTGCAGCGTGAAGACTTCACCGTCGTCGGCATCGGGGATATGAGCGGGGACGTGTTCGGCAACGGGATGCGCCGCAGCCGCCACACCAAGCTCATCGCTGCCTTCGACCACCGGCACGTCTTCATCGACCCCGATCCCGACCCGCAGGTGTCCTTCGAGGAACGCGAGCGGCTCTATCACCTGCCGTCCTCGAGCTGGGCGGATTACAACTCCGACCTCATCTCCGAGGGGGGCGGGGTGTTCGAGCGGGGAGCGAAGATGATCCCCACGACCCCGCAGATCCGCGCCGCCCTCGGGCTCGCCGAGGACACCGAGGAACTCAGCCCCACCGATCTCATCCGCGCCGCCCTGCGCGCCCCGGTCGATCTCATCTACAACGGCGGGATCGGCACCTACATCAAGGCGAGCACGGAGACTCACGCGGAGATCGGGGACCCCGCGGGCGATTCTGTGCGGGTGGATGCGAGCGAACTGCGCGCCCGGGTGATCGTCGAGGGCGGTAACCTCGGCGTGAGCCAGCGCGGGCGCATCGAAGCCGCGAAGGCGGGAATCGCCGTCAACACCGACGCGATCGACAACTCCGCGGGGGTGACCACTTCGGATAAGGAAGTGAACCTGAAGATCTTGTTCACCGGCCTCATCCGCGACGGTGAGATCACCTTGGCGGAACGCAACGACCTCCTGCAGGAGATGACCGAGGAAGTGGCCGAGCAGGTCCTCACGACGAACTACGAACAGAACGTGCTGCTCTCGAACACGCTGCTCACCGCGGGCCGGATGCTTCCCGTGCACCAACGGGTCATCCACTGGCTCGAGGAGCGCGGCGACCTCGTGCGCGCGCTCGAGGACCTTCCCGACGACGCGGAACTCAACGCGCGCCGCGCGGAAGGCAAGGGGCTCACCCAACCCGAGCTCGCCGTCGTCATCGCGTATTCGAAGCTTGCGCTCAAGGCGGACCTGACCGATTCCACGCTCGCCGAGGACCCGTGGTTCGCCGCGGTGCTCGCCGAGTACTTCCCCGCGCCCGTGCGGGAGCGGTTCCCGGGCGCGTTGGAGGCCCACCCGCTGCGCAGCAACCTCATCGTCAACGAGGTAGCGAACTCGATGGTCAACCGCGGGGGGCTGACCTTCGCCTACCGCGCGATGGACGAGACCGGGGCGGATCCCGCGACGATCG
>JAJYRV010000392.1 GCA_021793935.1 Actinomycetes bacterium
TGGGCGAACACGTTCGCGACGACGTTCTACCTCGCCTCGTGGTTGGCGCGCCGCTCCGGCCGGCACGGCCTGGGTGCCACGCTCTCCCTGATCGGCGGGGGCGGTCTCGTGGTGGGAGGCTACCTCGGCGGGCATCTCGCCTACGTCAACGCCGTCGGGGTGAACCGGAACGCGGACGCCCAACCCGAACCGGCGGACTGGACCGACGCGGCCCCGGCGACGGATCTGGACCAGGGCCCGATCCGAGTGGACCTTGAGGGCGAGGCGATCGTCGTCGTCCGCGACACCTACGGAGTGCACGCCCTCGGAGCCGTCTGCTCCCACCTCGGGGGCCCGCTCGATGAGGGGGAGCTCAAGGACGGCTGCCTCGTGTGCCCGTGGCACGGCTCGGAGTTCGACGTCACCACGGGCGCGGTCGTGCGGGGCCCGGCGACGGTGCCGCAACCGAGGTACGAGGCCCGGATCGAGGGCGGGCGGATTCAGGTGCGGGCCCGCGAGTGAGGCGGAGGAGTTCGGCGGGCGAGCCGGGCCTCGCCGCCACCTTCGTTGCTCCATAACTAAAATCTCTGCGCTACCAGCGAAACAGGGGGCACTGGGGGCAGGAAATGTCGTCTGCGAGCGTTAAAGTCAATGACAGTCGATAGACAGGAGCGAACGTTGAGCAAATCTTCCGAAAACCTACCGCAGGGCGCGGCGGGGGACTCTCACTACTCACTCGGCGACAGCATTTATAACCGTCTTCTCAAAGAGCGCATCATCTGGCTCGGTTCCGATGTGCGGGATGACAATGCGAACCAGATCTGTGCCCAGATGCTGCTGCTCGCTGCCGAAGACCCAGACAAAGACATTTGGCTCTACATCAACTCACCCGGCGGCTCGGTCACCGCAGGGATGGCCATCTACGACACCATGCAGTATGTGAAGCCGGATGTGGCGACCGTCGCGATGGGAATGGCCGCGTCGATGGGCCAGTTCCTGCTCGCCTCCGGAACCCCGGGCAAGCGCTACGCCACCCCGCACGCGCGGGTGATGATGCACCAGCCCTCCGGCGGAATCCGCGGTACCGCAACCGACATCAAGATCAACGCGGAACTCATCTTGCACATGAAGAAGGTCATGGCAGAACTCACCGCCGAGCAGACCGGCAAGACGGTGGAGCAGATCAACCGCGACGCCGACCGCGACCGTTGGTTCACCGCCGAGGAGGCGATGGACTACGGCTTCATCGACCACGTTGTGCGCCACGCTCCTTCCGCGGCGAACATGGGTGACCGCGACGGCGAGGCGAAGTAAGGATGACATTGAACAGTAACGAATTTCTTTCCCGCTCACCGCGACTCGCTGGACCCGGCGGTATCGCCGAGAGCCCATCCAACCGCTACGTGCTGCCCCAGTTCGAGGAGCGCACCGCCTACGGCTTCAAGCGCCAGGATCCCTACACCAAACTCTTCGAGGATCGAATCATCTTCCTCGGGGTGCAGGTGGACGACGCTTCCGCCGATGACGTCATGGCGCAGCTCCTCGTGTTGGAATCGCAGGACCCGGATTCGCTCATCACGCTGTACATCAACTCACCCGGTGGGTCCTTCACCGCGATGACGGCGATCTACGACACGATGCAGTACATCCGCCCGCAGATCCAAACGGTCTGCCTCGGCCAGGCGGCCTCGGCCGCGGCGGTGCTCCTCGCCGCGGGCTCCCCGGGTAAGCGACTTGCACTGCCGAACGCGCGGGTGCTCATCCACCAGCCCGCGATGGAGGGCGGGTACGCGCAGGCCTCGGATATCGAGATCCACGCGAACGAGATGCTGCGCATGCGCACGTGGCTCGAGGAGACGATCTCCAAGCACTCGGGCACCCCCGTGGAGCAGGTGACCGAGGACATCGAACGAGACAAGATCCTGTCCGCGGCCGAAGCCCTCGAATACGGGCTCGTCGACCAGGTGCTCGAGAGCCGGAAGCTCGCAGAGCTGCCGAAGCAGTAACCGCCCACGGCGGGGCAGACCCCGCGAAAAGGGGCCGGAGCGTGAGATCGCGTCCCGGCCCCTTTTTGCGTGCCCGCGCGGGCGCCGCCGCCCCCTCTGGATATAAGTTTCATGATCAACTAAAATGAGATACAAAGTTTCAGGCCCGCGGGGCCGGCACCTTTCGAGGAGGAAAGATGAGGAAGATTTGGACCGTAGCGACGGCGGCGGGAGCCGTCCTCGCGCTCGCCGCATGTGGCGGGGGCAACGGCGATGACGGCGCGGGCGAACCCAACGGCGATGGCGACAACGGCGGGATGATCGGGGAGGGGCAGACCCTGAGCGTGTGGATCATGGAGGGCACCAACCCCGACTCGACAGAATTCTTCGACGACGTGGCGGAGGCCTTCAAGGAAGAAACCGGCGCGGACCTCGATGTCCAGATGGTTCCCTGGGCCTCGGGTAAGGAGAAGTTCGCGACCGCGATCGCAGGTGGCACCACCCCCGACGTCGCTGAAGTCGGCACGACCTGGACGCCGGAATTCGCCGATGCGGGCGCGCTCGTCGACCTCAGCGACCGTGTCGAAGCGGACGGACTGAGCGATGACCTCGTCGAGGGGTTAGTGGAAGCGGGAACCCTCGAGGGCGCGTTGTACGGCATGCCGTGGTACGCGGGCGTGCGCGCCATGGTGTACAACATCGAGATCTTCGACGAGGCCGGCATCGAACCGCCGGAAAACTGGCAAGAAATCGAAGATGCCGTTGCGACTCTCAACGAGTCGGACAGCGACATCACGCCATTTCCCATCCCCGGCGCCAGCGAATTCAGCCTCTACCCGTGGGTGTGGGGCAACGGCGGTGACATCGCCACCCAGGAAGGGCAGGAGTGGGTCTCGACGATCAATTCCCCCGAGGCCGTTGAGGGCATCGAGTTCTTCA
>JAJYRV010000393.1 GCA_021793935.1 Actinomycetes bacterium
GGCGGCGGCGCACCCCGCGCCGTTCGCGGGGCCACCAAGCGAATCCGCCCACCCGCACCGACGCCCACCACATTCGGCGTGCTCAAGCATCTCTCACCAAAACCTGCACCCCCTTGACTCGGATATGTCAGCAGAGAGACTAGAAGCACAAATCGCGACGGATGTCCTCATAATTCGAAACGTCGAGCGTAACGTGAAGAGAAGGTAGAGGAAGGTGGGATCCAGTGTCGGTTCAGGACGAACCCGCCCAACCTAAACGGGATATTCTGAGTGTGTTCCGATCGTTCGGGCCGGCAGGAATGACGAGTGCGATTTTGTATCGCAACGCTCTGTTGGCAGGCGCCGGGCACCGGTGCCAGATTGTCACCTTCAATTACGCGCCTGACGGTGATAAGCACGTAGTAACAAATGAACAGCGGGGCAGGATCCACCCCGACGTCCGAATTCTCAACCTGTTCGACTGGTACCGCGCCCGGAACACCGTTGATCCGGCGGGGCGGCGAGAACCGAATATAAGCGAACTGGACGAGCCTGGCCTTTTAGTGCAAGACGACGAGTTCGAATCGCATAATTACGCGCGGTACTTCTCGCCCGAGGGCGACTACGTCAAGTTCAAGCGATGGTCAAAGGATCGCTCCCGAGTCCTGCACGTTGACTATTTCGGCCAGGATCGCGAGCGCACGTTCCGGCACGAATACGACGTCGAAGGGCGCGTGCATCGTGAGATCGGTTATGTGCGGGGTAAGAAGAACCGCGAGCGTTACTTCACGGTGGACGGTTTCTGTTATCTCGTCCGGTCGTATGAGCCAGAAACAGGTGCGGGGCTGAGTCTGTTCTTGTTCACGCGGAACAGTGAAAAGGTACAACGGTTCGCAAACCTGTGGGCATGGCGGCGAGCATGGCTGGAAGAACTCATTGCCGCCTGCGAGACCAAGCCGTTCGTTATCGCTGATGGTGCTACGACGCCTCCGAACCTCTTGAAACTCCCACGAGGGAAAGCGGCTGTCGCGGCGATGATCCATACTCACCACAAGACCGGTTCCGGCGAGCTCGGTGAGGGGTTCTCGGACTACTTCGACAAACTGGAGTGTTTCGATGCGGTTATTACCACCACCGAGGAACAACGAGACGACATCCGGTCCGAATACGGGGCAGCGCAGACCGTGATCGCAATCCCGCACGCTCTTCCATCGATAGACGTAAGCCGCCAGCTGCGCGCGACGGAACGCGACCCGCAGCGGGTAGTTAGCGTCTCGCGGTTGATGAGAGGCAAACGTATCGACGACGCGTTACAGGTGTTCAAACTAGTGAGTGCCAAGGTTCCAACGGCGACGTTTGAGATCTTCGGGGCAGGCCTCGCCGAGGACCAAGGGGAGGTTGTGCAAGAACTGAAGAACCTCGTCGATGAGTTGGGTCTGCGTGAAAAGGTGCGCTTCCGAGGCCATACCTCTCAACCGTTGACCGAGATGGCAGCCTCCGGAGTGCTCCTGTTTACATCGCAAAGCGAAGCCTGGGGATACACGGTGGCGGAGTCATTGCTGGCCGGCACCCCCGTCGTCTCCTACTCATGTGAATACGGCCCCGCCGACCTCATTTCAGATGGTGAAGACGGATTTCTGATTGAGGTCGGGGATATCAAGCAGGCAGCGAAGAAGCTCACGTGGTTGCTGAAGAACGAAACGAGGGCTCGGGAGTTCGGCCAACATGGGAAAGCCAAGCTACAGCAGAAGTTCTCTGACTCGACCATCCTCCAGGCGTGGGAGAAGGTTTTCGAAAGGGCGCTGTCTGGCACTGGGGGAGACCAAGAAGGGCGTCTGCCCACTGATCGAATGGACTGAAGAAACCGGGTAGTTTCCATATAGCGATTGCGCCCGCTGAGGCATGAATCAGCGGCTCAACCTCCACACGCGGGGCGCTGCCCAGCTGGAGAGGATTCAGCGCCGGGGCGTAATCCCGATTCGGTCCCGGCCGCGTGTACAGATGCCCTGGACATCCCAGGTTGTTACGGTGGTTCGATCACTTGTGCTGGGGTGTTGAGCCTTACAGCGTAGGGTGCGCCGGGGGCGCGGTTGAGCATGCTATTTTCGTCTCGGGTGCTAATCGAAGGAACTATCTCATGACAAGTCACGATGTCGGCAACGTCGTCCGGTCCATACTGGCGACGGTGGCCCTTGTCCTCCTATTAACCTCGGACTTCGGGACACGTTTCTTTGCTGTTGGCATTGTTCTTTGGCTAGTGGGCAGCCTGTGGACCTCGTACAGAGTGGCGTTCAAGAAGGGCCGACTCTTCCGCGGCGTGCGCATCGGTACGTACACCGTTGCGCGTCTGCTTCTTGGCGCGGGTGTCTTGGCGGTCATGGCACACGATTCCGCGCAGTTCACGACCACGATGTGGATCGGTGCAGGAGCGAGCGTCATGTTGACGTCGGTGGAAGGCGTGATTCGCCGGGCGCGCATGTACCCGGGGATCCGGGTCGCAAACCTCCCGAATACTATCGTTCGCCCGCCGTCGGAGGTGACGTCGTCGGTCTACCTAGTGAGCGCGCTCCTCACGCCGTTCCTCCTTATGTGCTTCGCTTTTCTCGCGGTATCGGACTCCAGGACGGCGATCCTGGGAGCTTTCTGGATCCTTCCCGTAGCGATCAGCGGCGTGGCAGGTCTACTGCTGATCCAAGAGGCATGGTCACGGCGGAATAACTCTCGGAAGATCTACGAAGAGCTGCCAGCACGCGTTGAGGAGCTTGCACCGAAGTTCGTGTTCTACTGGGATGCGCCGAGAGGCACTGCCTACCAAGTGGGTATGTGGGTGCCATATCTCAAACGGATCGGTGAACCCTTCTTCATCATGGTTCGAAACCCCAACACCTTCGCGCAGGCGGCCTCCGTGAGTGAGGACGTA
>JAJYRV010000394.1 GCA_021793935.1 Actinomycetes bacterium
TTCGTGCCCGGGCGCAGCAGTTGCCGTCCGCACAGCGCGCCGAGCGCCACGGCGAAGATCGCGGTGAGCCACAGCGGCCAGATCGGTTGCAGACTCATGATCGCAGCCTCCACACGAGGAGGAGATAGAACCCGGCGAGCACCATCATCGCCCCGTACGGGCCCCGCGCGGAATCGGAGACGAGCACGGTCGGGCTCGCCTCGATCGTCGTCGACTGCGAATCGTTGATCCGATCGAGCACGCCGTCAACGAGCTCGGGGTTCGAGGCCTCATAGAACAGCCCGCCGTGTTCGAGCACGATCTCGCGGTACTCCTCCTGCTGCTCCTGGGTCGACTCCCCGGCGTGGATGCCGAACAGGGAGATATCGCGCTCCTCCACGAGGTCCGCCGCTTCCCCGAGGGTGTAGATCGGTTCGCCTTGGATGTCGTTGTCCGTGGCGAAGATGATCGAGCGGGAACGGTCCGGGTCGGCTTCGTCGAACATCAGCGCGCACGTGGCGAGGCCATCCCCGATGAGGGAGGCCGAATCGTCGTCGGGAAGAACGGTGCCCTGGATGAAATCGACGAGCCGGTCGTACTTCTCGTAATCCATCGACCAGCCGAAGGAGTCGAGGTCGAAGGAGAGCACGTATTGGGCCTCCTCGAGTTCGCGGGCGATCATGTCGTAATCGTTCGTCAGCGGGAACACGGTGCGGGAGGTGGTGTTCCAGATCGACAGGGCGATGCGTTCGCCGTGGAAGGAGGGGAGGAGTTCGAGGAAACGTTCAACGATCTCCTCGTCGTAACCGATCATCGAACCGGAGACGTCGAGGCACAGCACGATGTCGCGGGAGGTGAGTTCTTCGGAATACTCCTGCTTCTCCACCGGGCGGGCGGCGAGCACCCCCGTGGCCACGCTCGCGCCCAGCAGCAGCACGAGCCCGGCGATGATCCCGGTGTTGTAGACCCGGAGCTGGTTCTTGAACGAGGGCAGCGTGCGCACGTAGGTGGAGTTGGCCAGCCACATCGTCTTCTCGCGGGCGACCGGCCGCCGCTTCGCCCACCACCCGAGGAGGAGGGCGATGATGACGACGGCGATCACCGCCGCGATCGCCCACGGGTACATCAGCAGGGAGGTCACCACGTGCTGATCACCTCCCTCGCGCTCGCGGTCGCCGCCATCGCTTGGGCGTCGGTGTCGTAGGCGAACGCGGGTTCCTCATACTCCGCGAGCAGGTGAGAGATCCGCTCCGTCCCCTCGAACTTGGCGATCTCCCCGGCGGTCATCCACATCGCGTCCCGCCCGAGGCGTTCGGTAGCGAATTCCCGCAGGATCGTGTTGAGTTCCAGGTGCAGGGCCCGCAGGTCGACGTTCCCGCTGCGGTACTGCTCCTCCGCGGCCTCCACCTTCGCCAACGTCTTCTCCCGCAGCGACGCCCAGTGCGAATCGGGCAGATCGGGAGCAGGGCGGGGCCGGGTGTGGCGCAGGACCCACCAGTACCACGCGGCGATCGCGGCGAGCAGCGCGAGCCCCACGATCCACACCCAGGTCGAATACGCGGCCGGGGGCGCGGGGTCGTGGATCGGGGCGGCAATCGCGAGCCCGGCGGCCGGGAGTTCAACGGGAGACACGCTTCTGCCTCCCCAGGGCCGCGATGAGTTGATCGATGAGGTCGTCCACGCTCGTCGCCCGCACCGATTCGATCCCGCGCCGGCGCAGCATCTTGCGCACTTCGTCCCGGCGCTCCTGGGCGAACGCCTCCGCCTCCCGTTTTAAACCCGGGCTCGCGCGCAGGAACCGGGGAATGTCCAGGTGAGCATCGACGTCGTCAATGTTGAGGTCGTCTTCGTTCGTCGGCAATGCGTCGGCCACCTGGATCACCATCACTTCGTGCCGGGTGCGCAGCCGTTTGAGGGTCATCTCATGCTCGGGGCGGGGCCGAGTCTCATCGGTGATGAGCACGATGAGCGAGCGGCGATTGAACCAGGTGAGGGCGCGGTCGAGCACCCGGCCCGCGTCGGAGGGGGCGGCGTCCAGCGTCATCATCGAATCGATCCGCGAGAGCAGCAGTTCCATGTGGGAAACGCCGCCGCGGGCGGGGATCTGCACGATGTTCTCGCTGTCCCCGGCGACGAGGGCGACGAGGTCGCCGCGCGCGCGGGCGAGGTAGCAGATGAGCTCGGCGGCGAAGGTCGCGATCTCGGACTTCTTCTCCCCGCTCGGCGCCGTGGCCGCCATCCCGCGGCCGGTGTCGACGGCGAGCACCATCGCGAGGTTCGCCTCCCGGACGAACCGGCGGATCACCGGGATCCCGGAGGCGGCGGAGGCCTTCCAGTCGATCACCGAGACGTCGTCGCCGGGCTGGTAGTGGCTCATGTCGTCGAAGTCTTGCCCGTTACCGGAGAAGATCGACCGGTGGCGCCCCTCGAGCAGCCCGGTGGCGAACCGGACGGTGGGCAGGTCGAGGCGGGCCCGTACCTGGGCCAGCCGGGAGGGGGATTGACGCGCCACGTTACGGGGTGGGCACTGCGGCGAACACGGCGTCGATGAGTGCCTCGGGGGCGACGTTGTTCGCCAGCGCGTCGTAGGTGAGCACGAGGCGGTGGCGCAGCACCGCGTGGCGCAGGGCCTTGACGTCGTCGGGGATGACGTAGGCCCGGCCGGCCTGGAGCGCGAGGGCCTGGGCCACCCGCATGAGCGCGATCCCACCGCGGGGGGAGGAACCCACGCGCACGTGGGCGTTGAAGTTCGGGAGCGGGCGGGGTCCGCCGCCGCGGGTGGTGTTGATGAGGGCGACGATGTACTGCTTCATCACCTCATCGACGTAGACCCGGCGCACCATCTGCTGCAGGAACAGCACGTCGTCGGTGGAGATGGGCTCGGTGCTGAGGTCGGCCTCGATCGACCCGGCATAGATG
>JAJYRV010000395.1 GCA_021793935.1 Actinomycetes bacterium
CCAGGACGGCGGTCCTGGGAGCTTTCTGGATCCTTCCCGTAGCGATCAGCGGCGTGGCAGGTCTACTGCTGATCCAAGAGGCATGGTCACGCCGCAATCACTCTCGGAAGATCTACGAAGAGCTGCCAGCACGCGTTGAGGAGCTTGCACCGAAGTTCGTGTTCTACTGGGATGCACCGAGAGGCACTGCCTACCAAGTGGGTATGTGGGTGCCATATCTCAAACGGATCGGTGAACCCTTCTTCATCATGGTTCGAAACCCCAACACCTTCGCGCAGGCGGCCTCCGTGAGTGAGGACGTACCGGTAATTCTCGCGCGCACGATGGCGGACATGGATCGCTTGGTCCCGGAGTCGCTCACCACCGCGTTCTATTCCAACAACGGTGCGAAGAATGCGCACTTCGTGCGTTACGCTCATCTGACGCACGTGCAACTCCTGCATGGTGATAGTGACAAGGCGTCAAGCTACAACCCCATCACCGCAATGTTTGATCGGATCTATGTGGCGGGGCAGGCAGGCATTGATCGCTACTACAACAACGGTGTTGATATTCCGCTCGAGAAGTTCAGAATCGTCGGACGGCCTCAGGTCGAGGAGATCATGCCGGGCACAGAGCCGATCGGCGAGAAGCCGAATCCGGTAGTTCTCTATGCCCCGACATGGCGAGGAGCGTATTCCGATGCCTCGTACAGTTCCCTTCCCATTGCGGAGGACTTGTTCGACGAACTGCTCAAGCTCGGGTGCTCGGTGATCTTCCGACCCCACCCGTACTGCATGAAGGATCCTGAGTATCGCGCTGTGATCGCGGCGCTCCACGCCAAACTGGAGGAACACGCGCAGCAGACGGGCACGAACCATATCTATGGGGAAGAAGCGGAGAAGATCATGAGTGTGACCGACTGCTTCAATGCCTGCGACGTGATGATTTCTGACGTTTCCAGCGTCGTCGTAGATTTCTTATACTCGGAAAAGCCGTTCGGGCTCGTGTCGATGGGGAAGGACGCAGAGGAGTTTGTCGCAGAGTTCCCCCTCGCGGAAGTCTCCTACGTTCTGACCGAGGACCGTAGCGGTTGGGCCGACCAGTTGGATTCACTGCTGCGGTCGGACCCTATGGCGGATCAGCGGCGCAGCATGCGCGTACATTATCTCGGTGGCTTCCCTTCAGAGAACTACGCCGAAGGGTTTGTCGACGTGGCCCGCCGCCAGGTTCACACGCGTGAAAAGAAGGTGAGCTCCTATCCAGCACAGTAGGTTCCCAGGGCGCGGCAACCGGCTGTCAGGGATCGACGCAGATGTAGCTAAGATGAGTGCTGAAGTAGTGCCATCGTCCAAATCACTGCCTAAGGAGCAACTATGACAAATGCTGAGGGCGGATACTCACTGCTATTACTGAATGGTGGGATGGGGACCCGAGTGGGTGCCGATCAGCCGAAGCAGTTGTTGAAGGTCCGCGGTATCCCGATCCTTGTTTACTCGCTTGTCGCAGCAGATCGTGCCCCCGAAATTACCGAGATCGTGTTGAACTACCCCGAGGGCTGGTTAGATACCGTCCAGGCGATCGTTGCCGACTACGCGATTCAAACGCCCGTGGTTTATGTTCGCGGTGGCCAGACGCGGCATGAATCCGTTGCCGCCATGGTGCCTGCAGCGAGCAACGACCGAGTGATCATTCACGAGTCCGCTCGCCCATTGATCCACGGGGAGGATATCTCCGCGCTGGCGGCGGCAGCAGCGGACAACGTTTCCTACATGTTGGAGATCCCGTTCACCGTGGCACCGGTGGACCCGGCGACGAAAACCGTGACGGGGTCGCTCGACCGGAGCACTCTGCGGAACGTCCAGCTACCTCAGAAGTTCCTCAAGGCGGATCTTGAGCACGCGCACGAATTTGCGCGCACGAACCAGCTTGTCTTCACCGAGGACGCGACGTTGGTGGCTGAATCGGGCCGCCACGTAGAGTTCATCGACGGAAGTGACGAGAACTTCAAGGTAACAACGCCAGTAGATGTTCGGTTGGCGACTTTCCTGATGCAAGAAACTGAGGTAGATGATGACTAAGACAGCCCTCGTCACGGGTTCCTCACGTGGCATTGGAAAGGCCACGGTGGAGCGGATGCTCCACAACATCGACGAGATCAGCACCGTCGTGATGATGGCACGGCCCTCAGAGGACTACACCGCGCTGCAGGAGTCCCTTGCGAGTCTCGACAACGGGAAGAGCGTCATCGCGCTCGAAGTGGATGTTGGCGACCGAGCTTCCCTTCAGGCGGGGATCCGTGAGGCGTACGAACGAGCCGGAAATATCCACTACCTGGTCAACAATGCCGGTTATACCAACCCGGTCCCCATTCACCAGGTGGACTTTGAAGATTTTGAACGCACGATGCGCGTCAACCTCTATGGCCCGTTCACCCTCGTGCAGGAGTTGCTTCACCTCGGGAACACGTTTGACCTGATCATCAATATCGCCTCCACCGCCGGAATCAATGGTCGAGCCGGATGGCTTACCTATTCGGCCTCTAAAGCAGCAGTGATCAATATGAGCGACGTCATGCGGGAGGAACTCGCGATTTACGGCACTAGAGTCGTATGTCTCTCCCCGGGGCGTACGGCTACGGCTCTGCGTCGTGTTCTAGCCCCGGACGAGGATCCCACCACGATCATGCAACCTGAACATGTGTCGCAGGTGATCGAGATGCTCGCCTCCCCGGCGGGCCGATACATCGATTCGGAGAACCTCGTAGTTCGACAGTAGGGTCTGAAAGGGCCGCGACCTAGTCGAAACGATGTCTGATGCCTCGGTCAGCCAGTTCGCTCTCTCGCGCCGGAGTGGAACCACCTGGTGGCTCCGGCGCAGGAGAGATCACCTGGGCCACCGAAATCCTTCAAAC
>JAJYRV010000396.1 GCA_021793935.1 Actinomycetes bacterium
ATTGGGAGCGCACGGCGCCTCGGCCCAGGACATCCTTGATGAGCGCGTGCCGAGCAACCTTCGTGCCGGGGATCATCGCTGCTCCAACAGGAACGCGAGGAGCGCCTTCTGGGCGTGGAGGCGGTTCTCCGCTTCGTCCCACACCACGGACTTCGGCCCCTCGATCACCTCAGCAGTGATCTCCTTGCCGCGGTAGGCGGGCAGGCAGTGCAGCACGATCGCCCCGGGGGCGCTGGCGAGCAGCTCGTCGTTGACCTGGAAGGGGATGAAGGGGTCCTCTCGTTCGGCCGCCTCACCTTCCTGCCCCATCGAGACCCAGGTGTCGGTGGCGATCGCATCCGCGCCGGCGACGGCCTCGCTCGGGGAGGTGACGACGGCGGCGGAGCCGCCGGTCGTTTCGGCGATCTCCTTCGCGCGGGTGAGGATCTCGGGCGCGGGGTGGTACCCCAGCGGCGCACCGATGCGCACGTTCATTCCCGCGAGGACTCCGCCCAAGAGGTAGGAGTGGGCCATGTTGTTCGCCCCGTCCCCGACGTAGGCGAGGGTCTTGCCGGCGAGGGCGGGGCCGCTCGCGGTGAAGCCCCCGGTGTGCTCGGCGATGGTGAGGAGATCGGCGAGGATCTGGCACGGATGGAACTCGTCGGTGAGCGCGTTGATCACGGGCACGGTTGAGTACCGCGCCATCTCCTCGATGCGGTCCTGACCGTGGGTGCGCCACACGAGCGCAGCGACCTGCCGGGTCAGCACTCGCGTGACGTCCGCGATCGACTCCCGGGTGCCGATCTGCGCGAGATTGCCGTCGACGACGAGGGGGGATCCCCCCAGTTCGGTGATTCCGACCGTGAACGACAGCTGTGTGCGCAGCGTAGCTTTATCGAAGATCACCGCGACGCTGCGCGGGCCGTGGAGGGGCTGCTGCGCGAACCGGTCGGCCTTCAATTCGCGGGCGCGGAGGAGGACGTCCCGCTGCTCGCTCGAGGTGAGGTCGTCGTCTTTGAGGAAGTGCCGCACGTTATTTGCCTTCCGATGCGTCGAGGATTTCCGGCAGCGCCGCGGTGAATTTCGCCACTTGTCCCTCGGTGATGATCAGGGGCGGGGCCAGGCGAACGACGTTGGGGGCGGCGGCGTTGACGAGGAAACCGGCGTCGAGCGCCGCGGTGACCACGCCTTGAGCGATCGGGGCGGTGAGTTCGATCCCGAGCAGCAGCCCCTCGCCCCGGACCCCGGCGATCCGCGGGTCCGTGAGCGCGGTGATCTCCTGCGTGAACTGGTTTCCCCGGGCACGGACGTTGGCCAGGAGGTCGTCACGTTCGATGACGTGGATCGTCGCGAGGCCCGCGGCAGCGGCCATGGGGTTCCCCCCGAAGGTGGTGCCGTGGTTGCCGGGGGTGAGCACGCCGTCGGGTTTCTCGGTGAGCGTGATCAGGGCCCCCACGGGGAATCCCGAGCCCAGGCCCTTGGCGAGGGCAATAGCATCGGGGCGCGCGCCTCCGCCGATCGCGTCAATCTGGTGCGCGAACCAGGACCCGGCCCGCCCCATGCCGGTTTGTACTTCGTCGTAAATGAGCAGCGCGCCGTGGGTATCGGCGAGTTCCCGAGCCCGGGCGAGGAAGCCGGGGGGCGGCATCACCACGCCCGCCTCCCCTTGGATGGGTTCGAGGACGATCGCGGCGACGTCCTCCCCCATCGCGGCCGCGAGCGCCGCCGCGTCGCCGTAGGGCACGTGTTCGACGCCGCCGGGCAGTGGTTCGAAGGGGGTCTTGTACGCGGGTTTGTGGGTGAGGGCGAGGGCGCCCATGCTCCGCCCGTGGAAGCCCCCTTCCATCGCGATGATCCGCGGCCGGGTTTCCCCGCCGAATTTGCGCGCGAGTTTGAAGGCCGCCTCCATCGCTTCAGTGCCGGAGTTGGTGAAGAAGACCCGGCCCTGGGCACCTGCCCCGGCACGGCTGAGGAGCCGTTCAGCGAGGCTGACCTGGGTGGGGGTGGCGAAGAAGTTCGATACGTGCCCGAGGGTGTTGAACTGCGCCGCGATCGCGCCGGTGAGGGTGGGGTGGGTGTGACCGAGGGAGTTGACGGCGATGCCGGCGAGGAGGTCGAGGTACTTGTTGCCGTCGGCGTCCCACACGTAGGGCCCTTCACCACGAACGAGCACGCGTTGCGGCGGGCCGAAGGTGTTCATCAGCGCGTGGGTGTAACGTTCCCGCCACTGGGTCTGGGTGACTCCGGTCCCGGAGCGGGCGATATCGGTCATTTGTGGGGAACCTCCGGTTCGATCATCGTGCCCACCCCTTGGGTGGTGAAGATTTCTAGGAGCAGGGAGTGGGGTACCCGGCCATCGACCACGTGCGCCGAGGCTACCCCGCCGCGGACCGCGCGCAGGCACGCTTCCATCTTCGGCACCATTCCCGATTCCAGGTTCGGCAGGATCTGCGCGAGCTCCTCGGCTTTCATCCGGGAGATGAGGGAAGATTTATCGGGCCAGTTCGCGTACAGTCCCTCGACGTCGGTGAGGATGACGAGTTTTTCCGCTCGGAGAGCTACGGCGAGCGCGGCAGCTGCGGTATCAGCGTTGACGTTGAGCACGTCCCCGGGGGTGTCGACGTCCGGGGCGATCGTTGAGACGACCGGGATGCGCCCGGCCTCGAGCATTCCGCGCACGATCGAGGCGTTGACGCGGACCACGTCGCCGACGAGCCCGACATCGACGGGTTCGCCGTCCACGTCGGCGTGGCGCCGGCGCGCGCCGAAGAGTCCCGCGTCCTCCCCCGAGATCCCCACCGCGAGCGCTTCGCGGAGGTTGAGCTGGTTGACGAGCGCGCGCTGGACCTGCCCGGTGAGCACCATCCGCACGACGTCCATCGTCTCCGGGGTGGTGACGCGCAGGCCGCCG
>JAJYRV010000015.1 GCA_021793935.1 Actinomycetes bacterium
TCTGATCCGCCCGTTGCCGTCGCCGCCGCGAAACGGGCGCTGCCCGAGGGCGCTGTTCGGGTATATCCCCGCGCCTCGCACGCGCTCAACGGCGAGTTCCCCGAGCAACTCGCTCGCGATATCGCCGCCTTTGTTGAGGGCCAGGGAAGCTAGGCCTCATTCCCCCGCGCGTTCATCGGCAGCGATTCGAGCGGCCTCGATCCGTTCCTGATCGAGGGCGGAGCGCCGTAGCGGGGGGATGATCTCCTCGTCGGGGGTGAGGATGACGAGGTCATTGTCCATGTGATCGGCCATCGCGTGGACGGCGTCGATGAAGTCCCCTCGGCGAACGGCATCGGCGATGCGCTCGTGTTCGCTCTGCATCGTGGCGGCGTCGCCGGCGTGGGTGAGCCGCGCCTGATTCTCCGGGGTCAGGAGCCGCTCATTGATGCCGGCATACAGGGAGGCGAGCAGGCGGTTCTTCGCCGCGTCGAAGAGAAGTTGGTGAAACCGGGCGGCGAGCTCCTCAGAGGTGGGCGCAGAGCCGTGTGCGGGGCAGTGCGCGCCTTGCAGCTGCGTATCGATCGCGGCCTCGAGGGCCGAAACGTCTTCAGCGCTCCGGTGCAGAGCAGCCTGTTGGGCCGCCTCGATCTCCAGGGCTCGGCGGTAACTCAACAGTTCCTCGAGCGTGTAAGCGGTGAGGAACTCCGAGAGCACCGCGCTCGTGGGGGCGCTGGAGCGTACGAAGGTTCCCCTGCCGGGGAGGGCCTCGAGCATGCCGATACTCGCCAGCGATCGGACGGCTTCGCGGATCGTGGATCGGCCGACGCCGAGCATTTCCGATAGCTCGGGTTCGATGGGGATCCGGGAGCCAACCTTCCATTCGCCGGTCGTGATCTGGCGGCGCAGATACGCCAATGTGCTCCGGGCGCGCTCGGTTCCACTGGCTGTTGACATCCTCCCATTATACGGCGATGCCGTGACACCGCGTCAGAACGTTCAGCCGGCGGGCGTGACTTCCTCGCCGAGCCAGGTCGCCAGTTCCTCGCGGCCCTCGATCGTCGCAGTGAAGCCCAGCGCCTGGAGCTTGCGGCCCTCCATGAGCAATACCCGCTCCTGGGAAACGGCGGGCAGGGCAGCTACCGCATCGTTCTCCAGCAGCGGCGCGAAGATCCGATCGCCGGATCCGTTCATGTCGACGAGCAAGATCGCGTCCGGTTCGGCGGCGATGACCTGTTCTGCAGAGATCGGGCCGCTGCGCTCGAAGCCGAGGTCCGCCCCAGCGTCCTCGGCGCCGGCCAAGCGGAGAACCTCGAGGGGGAACGCCTCCCCGGCGACGACGAACGGCTGGCCGGCTTGGTTACTGAGCGCGAGCACCTTCGGCCGGTCTGCTTCAGGGATGTCCTCTTCGACAAGTCCTTCAGTGAGAGAGGTGGTGAGGTCATCGGCTGCGTCTTCTAACCCGAGTGCCTCGCCGACGATGGCGATGTTCGAGGTGATGTCGTCCAGGTTCGCCCAGTGGTTGGGAAGGGTGAGCACGGGAATGCCGGCGCCCTCGAGCACCTTCGCCACCCCCTCTTCGAGCCCCCTGCGGGTGCTGAGCAGCACGAGGTCGGGATCCGCGGCGATCACGGCTTCCGCGTCAACGCTGCCCTCGGTGGGAGCGTGATTCTCAACGTCAGCCATCTCCTGGGCGTGGCTGGAGATGACCGGGTTGGCGAGCGATTCCTGCACGAGGACCAACCGGTCGGTCGCGCCCAGGCTCGCGACGAGTTCACCTGTTTCGTACGTCAACGCGGCGATCCGGGTGGGTTCGGCCTCGAGGGTCACCGTTGCCTCCGGTTCGCCCTGCCCGCCGGGAATATCCAGAGTGCGGGGGTAGGCGGATTCTTCTTCAGCGGGAGCGGATGCCGGCGTCTCCTGCGATGCATCGTCGGCGGGGGCAGACGAGCAACCGGCGAGCAGGAGCGCGGCAGCAGAAAAGCAGAGCAGGCGGAGGCGCATATGGTCCTTTCGGGTGTCAGGAGGCCGCCCGGCGCGGGCGGGTGAAGGTGGTGGCGGTGGGGCAGGAGACGCGCACGAGGCTGAGCGTGGGCGAGCCGCTCGGGGAATCGAACACTTCGGCGGTGACCCCGTAGACCTGCCGGATGAGACCGGTGGTCAGCACTTCGGTGGGCGTGCCGAACGTCGCCGCACCGCCGGCGATCACCGCAACGCGGTCGGCCCAACGCAGCGCTTGGGTGAGATCGTGCATAGTGACGACGACGATGTGGCCCGCGCTCGCGCGCTCCTTGAGTGCATGCAACACAGTGAGCTGGTGGCTCAGGTCGAGCGCCGAGGTCGGCTCGTCCAGGAGCATCACGGGGGCGTCCTGAGCGAGGCAGCGGGCGACTTGGACGAGCTGCCGCTCGCCTCCCGACAGGCGCGCGTAGCTGCGCTCGGCGAGGTGGGCGACGCCGAGCCGGTCCAATGCGCGCCTGCTGCGGGCCTCGGAGTCCGCCGTGTGCCCGGCGGCGCGGGCGCCGACGGCGACGACGTCACCTGCGCGCAGATCGTTCGGCGCGAACGTGTCCTGGCCGACGAACGAGACGACCTTGGCGAGCTGGCGGGGCCGAAGCTGGCCGAGCGCCGTCGTCCCATAGCGGGCCGTGCCGGAGCGTTCGATGCCGCGGCCGATGATGGCGCTGAGAAGGCTGGATTTTCCCGTGCCGTTGGGACCCACGACCCCCACGAGCGTGCCGGGGGCGATCCGCTCGCTGATCGGGGCGAACAGGGGGCGGCCGCGATGGGCGACGAGTTGGTCGAGGACGAGGTCTGTCATGCGGGCCGCCGCGAAAGCAGGAGGGCGAGGAATACCGGGGCGCCGATGACCGCGCAGACTGCTCCGGTCTGCACGACGACGTTCACCGAGGACGCGCGCGCGATCGTGTCGGCGATGACGAGGAAGAGCGCGCCGCCGGCGATGGATAGGGGCAGGAGGAGGGCGTGTTTGGCGCCGATGAGGAGCCGCACCGCGTGGGGGACCACGAGCCCGACGAAGCTAATGATGCCCGAGACCGCGACGGCAGCGCCCGTGACGAGGGAGGCGATGAGCAGCAGCAGCAGGCGGCTGCGGTGCACATCGTAACCGGAGGTGTTTGCGACGTCGTCACCCAGGAGGAGCGCATCGAGCGCACCCACGCGCGAGCCGAGGATGAGCAGGCCCAGGAGAATCGGGCCGGCGGCGATGGCGGCGTGGGTCCAGGTTCGCAGTTCCAAATCGCCCGCGAGCCAGAACACGGCGCCGCGGGCGAGGGCGTCGTCGCGTGCGTTGGCGACGAGGATGGAGATGATCGCGCCCGCGAAGGCGTTGATGGAGACCCCGACGAGGATGATCGTGTAACTGCCCGTGCCCCGCTGGGTGTGCAGCACCACCTGAAGCAACAACGCAACGGCAAGGCTGCCCGCGAAGGCGGCGAACGGCACGCCCCACTGCAGGCTTCCGCTGAGGCCGAGGGTGATCCCGGCCACCGCGCCGACGGCGGCACCCGCGGAGACCCCGGTGACGCCCGGCTCGGCGAGCGGATTGCGGAAGACGGCTTGCATGACCACACCGACACCGGCGAGGGCGCCGCCGACGAGCATCGCCACGATGATGCGGGGCAGGCGGATCGACCAGACCACCGTGCTCACCTGATCGGCGGAGGGGGAGAAGATCGCTTCGAGCGCGGCGAGGGGGTCGAGGCGCAGGGTACCCAAGATCACACTGAGCGCCGCAGTCGCGATGAGTGCGCAAAGGATCCCGGCGGTGAGCCACCCCACCCGCCGACGGTGCGTGCGGGGCGCCGGGCTTGCGTCGGCGGCGGTTTCGGGCGGAGATCCGGGGGATCGAGGTCGGGTCGCGAGCTCGGTCATCACACTCCCTGGGCGTGGTCGGGGCTCGGCGGGTACGGGCTGGGGGCGCGTGCGCCCTGACCCAGCTATGCACAAAAAGTTCATCAGATCAAGACTTCATCTGATGTTAGCATGGCGATGTCCATGCCCTTGAACAGACAGGATTCTTTGCGCCCATGAACCGCAGGCTTGCTCCCTACGACGCGTTACTCGTGTGTTCTTTCGGGGGGCCGAACTCCTCAGAAGATGTTGTCCCGTTCCTACGTAACGTCGTCCGCGGGAAGGGAGTCCCGGATGAACGCCTCGAAGAGGTGGGGGAACACTATTACGCTTTCGGCGGCAAGAGCCCGATCAACGAGCAGAACATCGCGTTGCGCCAGGCGCTCGCGGACGAGCTCGCGCGCCGCGGCCTCGATCTGCCGGTGATCTGGGGGAACCGGAATTGGCACCCCTACACCGTCGATGCGCTGCGCGATGCCCACGCATTCGGTGCGCGACGCCTCCTCGTGATCCTCACCAGCGCCTATGCCTCCTACTCCAGCACCCGCCAGTACCGGGAGCACCTCGCCGCCAGCCTCGCCGACCTCGGCCCCGCCGGCGGGGAGCTGCAGCTAGATATCCTGCGCCCCTTCTTCAACGATCCCGGGTTCATCGGCGCGAACGTCGATGCGATCCGTGCGGCGGGCAGCGAGCTCGGCGGGCTTGATGGGGTGCACATCGCCTACATCACCCACTCCATTCCCACCACGATGCAGCAAGCCTCGGAGGTGACCGGCCCCGGCTACCGAGAACAACACGAGGATGTCCGCGCCGTCATCGACGGCGACCTCCGGGCGGACGGGGCGAACATCACCTCCTCCCTCTCGTACTGCTCGCGGTCGGGAGCGCCGTCGACGCCGTGGCTCGAGCCGGACATCAACGATCACCTCGCCGATCTCGCGGCGGCGGGGCACCAGAAGGTGGTGCTCGCGCCGATCGGGTTCGTCTCCGATCACATGGAGGTCGTGTGGGATCTCGACACCGAAGCGGCCGAGACCGCGCGCGGACTGGGCTTCGAGGTCGCTCGTTCCGCGACCGTTGGCGTAGCCGAGCGGTTCATCACCGGACTGGTCGACCTCGTCGTCGAACGCGCTGCCCGGGAGCGGGGGGAGGCCCCGGCCGTGCACGTTCGTGGCGAACTGGGTGCCTTCCCCGATGAAGCGCCGCCCGGGAGCCACCGGATGCGCCACGGCGAAGTGACCGGGATCCCCGTCATCGCCGGCACCGCCGATTGATCCCAGAGTTCCAACTAGTTTTTTCACCGATAAGGGAGTTTTCATGACCGAACAAGACCACGACGTGCCCGCGGCCTACCTCATGTACAGCGTATTTCGCGCCAGCGAGCGCATCCCCGGCGAGGCGGACCGCGCGGAGCTCGCGCGCGACGTCGAGACCGCCCTCGCAAGCATCGAGGGGCTGACGGTACGCGGCTGGTACGACGTGTCCGGTTTTCGCGCTGACGCCGACGTCATGGTCTGGTGGTGGGCGCCTCGGGCCGAAGCGCTCCAAGAGGCCTACCACCGGCTCCTGGCCAGCGCACTCGGCGAATACCTCACCCCGGTGTGGTCGCAGGTCGGGACGCACCGCCCAGCAGAGTTCAACCGGGCGCACGTGCCCTCCTTCCTCCAGGGGACCGAACCCGGGAGCTACCTGTGCGTGTACCCGTTCGTGCGCAGCTACGACTGGTACTTGCTGCCCGAGGCGGAACGGGCGACGATGCTGCGCGATCACGGGATGGCTGCGCGGGGATTCGAAGACGTCCAGCCCAACACGGTTGCCTCGTTCGGTCTCGGCGATTACGAGTGGCTGCTGGGCTTCGAGGCCGACGGGCTCGACCGCATTGTGGATCTCATGCGCGCCCTGCGGAACACCGAAGCGCGCCGGCACGTGCGCGAAGAGATTCCGTTCTACACCGGGCCGCGCGCGCCGCTCGCGGAGCTCGTTTCCCGGCTCCCGTAGGGCCCCTCAGCAGGGCACGCGCTGTGCGCAGGTTGTGCCGGCGCGGCCTCTCGAGTTGGACAGGCGCCGCCTCGAGGGGCCGGCTGGCGTGCCCGAAAATCTCCGCCACGAAAATCCCGTGCCGGCGCGGGCCGGAGATGTTGTAGCGTGTACCGGTCGAGGCCGGGAGGCTCGGCGGGGAAAATGGAGGAGATCAATTGGACGCGAGTGGGGCCACGCGGGAGATCTTACGGCTTGAGGGCGTGGGTTTCGTCCGCGATGGCCGGCACATCCTCACCGATATCAACCTCAGCGTCGAGGCGGGGCAGCGCTGGGCCCTCATCGGCCCGAACGGGGCGGGCAAGAGCACGATTCTCAGCATGTGCGGCGCGGTGAACCACCCCTCTCAGGGCGGGGTGTATGTGCTTGGGCACAAGCTCGGGCGCGTGAATATCCGGGAGCTGCGTCAATCGATCGGCCACGTCAACCCGCGCCATCCGCTTCGTTCCCCGCTGACCGCCCGCGAGGTGATCTACACCGGGGCCACCGGAACCACCGAGCTGATGATGCGGTGGGAGCCTGATGAGGAGACGGTCGAGCGCGCCGAGCGCCTCATCGAGATGCTCGGTCTGGGTTACCTCGGGGAGGTGACCTGGGAAAAGATGTCGCAAGGGGAACGCGGGCGCACTCTCATCGCTCGCTCGCTCCTGCCGGGCCCTGCGCTGCTGCTTCTCGATGAGCCCTCGACCGGCCTCGATGTTGCCGCCCGCGAGCAGTTCCTCGCGACGATCGACGATCTGCACGGCGCCCACCCTGACCTTGCGACGGTGCTCGTCACCCACCACCTGGAAGAGCTCCCGGAGACGACGACCCACGCGATGCTCATTAGAGGCGGGCGCGTGCACGCCGCCGGTCCTGCTGATCAAGTGCTGACGACAACGCTGGTTTCAGAGTGTTTTTCGTACCCGATCGACATCGAGCACCGCGACGGGCGCTGGCACGCTCGGGCGGCCCGGGGGAGCCTGGGGTCCTCGCCCGCGCCCGCCTAGAACCGGGCGGGTGCGGGCGGCGTGACCAGGCGCGCGTCCGCAGCGGGTTGCAAAAACGTAAAAACGTATTAGCGTAGCGGTGTGGCTAATTCTCCTGACACCAGCAGGCTCGAGGCGCTCGAGCGGCGCGTAGAGGCCCTCGAGGAACGCCTTCAGCGGGATGGCGACGCGAGCCTCTCGCGCAAGACCGCTCCGGGCGACGACGCCTTATGGGCGCTCCATGAGCTTCAACACCGCCGCTCCCAGCGCGAGGAGACCGCGGATGGGGCGGTGCTGTTCACCGGGTCGCTGGACCTTCCCACCGGCGAGAGCGTTTCGTGGCAAGAGGGGGCTGGAACGAGAGCGCTGCTCGAGGCCGAGTGGTCGGACTTCGCTGCCTCGCTCGCGGCACTGGGGCATCCCGTTCGATTGGAAATTCTGAAACACATCCTCCTGGGCACGCGCGGCACGGCAGAGCTCGCCGAGATCGACGGGCTAGGTACGACGGGCCAACTTCATCATCACCTGCGCGAGCTCCGCGGAGCGGGATGGGTGAAGCAGTCCGGGCGGGGCCGGTACGAAGTCGCCGCGGCCCGCGTGGTTCCACTCCTCATCACCCTCGTGGCGGCAGGTGAACGATGAAGAAGTACGTCATCGCCACGTATAGGTGCCGGATCTACGTGTTATTCGGGGCGTTCGCGGTTCTCCTTCTCGCCGCGGCAACACGTGGGTATTTCCCTGCCGTCGAAAGGATCGCGCCAGCCCTCTCCCTGGCGGTACTCGCGGCGATCGTTATGTGTCTGCTGCTCACCGCGGTAGGCCCACGCCTCCTTGATCCGATCGAGCCCCGGGTGGTTGCGCCTCCCGTGTCGGGGGAGTGGAGCGCGGTCAACAGCCCCGCGTCGAAGGTCCCGAGCCATGGGACCCGCTTCTACGGTCAGGCCTACGCAATCGATCTCGTTGCCGAAGGCCCTGGCGAGCGCCCCAGTTTCGGGGCGGGGCCCGCGATGCGCCGCCCCGAGGATTATCCGGCGTTCGGGGCTCCCGTCTACGCGATGGTCAGTGGGACAGTGGTTGCGGTTGTCGATCGGCGGCGCGATCACCGAGCCCGGTCGAACGGGCTCAGCGTGCTCTATCTCCTCCTGGAGGGGATGGTTCGAGAGGTCGCCGGCATGAGCTTCCTCCTGGGAAACTACGTGACCATCGACCATGGGGATGGAACGTTCAGCCTTGTTGCCCACCTCAAACGAGGCTCGGTGAAGGTGAAGGTGGGCAGCGAGATCGAGGCGGGTGATCTCATCGCCGAATGCGGCAACTCCGGAAACAGTAGCGAACCCCATGTGCATGCACAGCTAATGGACCGCGCATCACCGCGGAGGGCGCAAGGGGTGCCGATGTCCTTTACTGGAATCCTCGACGCGGCAGGTTCGCCGATCGAACTGCCGGCGAACGGGCAAACCATGATCAGTGTCTCTGCTCAACACGCTTCCCGCGAGGGGCGCCGTCGTTGATCGCCCGGGTACTACTTATCGAGTTGTAGCCGATGCCAGGCGAGCGCCGTCGCGGCGGAGAAAATGATGGGGACGATGAGCACCAGGGCGAGCTGACCTGGATGGACGGAGCCCGGCACGAGCGCCCAGAGGGCAGGGGCGGCGATCGGCACCCACGGCGCTGCGTGCGGCGCGGCGATCGCAGCTATCTGAGCGGTGATGAGGATGAGGATCGTGACGGCGATTCCCGGCAGCAGGCCTCTACCCAATGTTGCCGCCCACGCCGCGGGCGTGGCGAGCGCCGCCGTCGACACGAGGAGGGCGAAAAGTCGGACCTGGCCAGCCCCCGCGCCGTCGCCGAGGGGGAAGCCGAGCGCGAGGCCAGCGGCTGAGGTCGCCGCGATGAGGGCGCAGGCGGTCGCGCCCGCCCACAGGAGGAAGACGCAGAGTTTGGCAAGGGCGATAGATCTCCGCGTGATGGGTTGAGCGAAGAGGCCGGTGACCGTGTTGTCGGCGAATTCGCGCCCGAACAGCCAGCTCAGCCCGACCCCAAAGGCGAGGAGAGCGCCGGCGGCGCTCACTTGCGTCGTGATACCGGTGAGAAGCTCGAGGCTGGAAGCGCCCCCGAGCGGACCGAGCTGGGCAAGGATCTGTTCGTTGCCTGCCCGCGCTGCGGCGCTGAGGGCTCCCGCGAGTGTAGGAATCCCGAACGCGAGGAGAACGCTCGTGACCCACAGCGTGCGGGAGGCCGCTGCTTTGCGGAATTCCACCACGATAGCCGTGCGCATCAGGACCGAGCCCCATTGCGCAGGTCGGTGCGCAGATCGTCGGCGTGCACGGCGTTGAAGAACCGGCGCTCCAGATCGGGCTCGGTGGGATCGAGCTCGCCGAGGAGCCGCCCGTAGTTGAGCAGCGAGATGTTATCGGCAATGCGCGCGACTTCATCCAGATGATGGCTGGAAACGAGGATGGCCGCCCCCGCATCGGCGCGGCGCCGCAGACTGTTGCGGAGCAGGATAACGCCGGCCGGGTCGAGGGCGTTCGTCGGTTCATCCAGCACGATCAGCGTGGGGTCGTGGGCGAGGGCCGCCGCCAGTCCCAGGCGTTGCCGGTTGCCCTGGGAGAGTCGGCGCGCCGGAGTCCTGAGGTGCTTTTCCAGCTCGAACTCGCGGGCGCTCGCGGCCACGGCCTCACCCAAATGCGTACCGGAGAGCCCTTTCAGCCGCGCTGCGATCGAAAGATTCGTGCGCGTGTCCAGTTCGGGATACGCCACGGGCTGCTCCACCAGGTGCCCCACGCGGGCCCACCCGGCTCGCACTCGCGGCAGGGGGACGCCCGCGATCTTTATCGACCCGCGCGCGGGGCGGAGCATCCCCAGGAGCAGGCGCATGAGCGTGGTCTTCCCCGATCCGTTCAGGCCTACGAGCGCGTGAATCTCGCCCCGGCCCACCTCGAGGTCGAGGTCGAAGACGCCCGCCGTAGGGGAGAACTCCCGCGTAGCCCCCTCAACACGAAGCACCTCAGTCATTTTCGCTCGCGGCCTCCTCCCGGGCTTCCAGCACCCGCAATGCGAGGTCGAGTGCCGATGAGAGCGGCTCCTGCTCTGACTCGGCCCACTCGATCAACGCCGTCGACAGTGCAGCGATGACGGCAGCAGCGGCTGCGCGGGCGACGGTGGGTCCCGCGCCGTCGGCAGCGAGTTGGGCGCTGATCGCCGCCTCCGACGCGCCGGTGGTGCCCACGCTCTTCGCGCGTAGATGCGCAGAGCGACGGATAATCCGCAGCCGACGGCGTACGTTCCCGAGCGCCTCATCCGGGATCCGGTCAAGAGCGCTACGCACTCCACGGGCCGCCCGGATCAGGGCGGGCCCCGGCGGTTGGGCGGCGATGGCGCTCGCGATGGCCGGGTCGTAGGGGTCGGCGAGGATGGCCTGTTCCTTGGTTGCGAAATGGCGGAAGAACGTCATTTCGCTCACGCCGGCCGCCTCGGCGATCTGGGCGACCGTCGTGTTCTCAAAGCCGCGGGCTTCGAATAGTTCGAGCGCGCACGTGGCGAGCCGCGCGGTCGTGCGTTCTCGACGAGAGGTCCCCATGACACCAAATGTTAGTCACTAACATTAGCTGGGGCAATAGGAGTTGCGGGGCACCGAGAAACGGGGCAGTGGCGGGTTACCGCTCGCGGGGTGGAATGAACGCGCCGATGACCGCGACGATGGTCGCGGGTAGGAAGAGCAGGCCGATGCTCATGATTCCCGTGATGGTATAGATGATCAGCGTGACCGCAGAGATGTAGCTCAGCCAGACCCATGTCCTGCCCCGGCCGAGCAGGGGCAGTGCGGCAAGGACGAGCGGAACGGCGACGACGAGGTACACCGACGGGCCCGCCACTTCCAGCGCCGTCGCACGCACCTGCGTCTGCCCCACCCCTTGCTGGGCCGTGACGGCGAACAGTGGGGCGAAAAGTGCGGCGATGCTCGCGGCGACAGCGAGGGCAACCGCAACGAGTTGCCAGATCCGCTTGCGCTCTAACCAGTCCATACTCCTCAGCCTAACGATAGGGTGAGGAGATGGTTGATCTCTTCTCACCCGATGGCATCGAACGCATGCTCTGCGTCGTGGCCCACCCTGACGATATGGAGTATGGGGCCTCGGCCGCCGTTGCGGAATGGACCGCTCGCGGAGTTGAGGTCGCCTACCTCCTGCTCACCGCCGGCGAGGCAGGGATTCGCGACATGTACCCGGCGGAAGTAGGGCCCTTGCGCGCCCAGGAACAGCGCAAAGCGTGCGAGATCGTCGGGGTAGAGCACCTTACCATCCTGGACCTGCCCGACGGCATGCTCGAGCCATCGATGGAGGTGCGTTCCTGCATCGCCGGGGAGATCCGCCGCTTTCGACCGCAGGCGGTCATGTGCACGAGCTGGGAACTCGAGGTTCCCTGGGGCCTGAACCACGCCGATCACCGCGCAGCAGGACTCGCCACCGTCGACGCGATCCGCGATGCGGACAACCCGTGGATCTTTCCCCAACAGCTCTCCGAAGGGCTCACGGCGTGGTCGACGAGGTGGCTCCTCGTCACGGGCAGCGAACCTACTCACGCGATCGAGCTCAGCCGGGAATCGGTGGAGAAGGGGGTCGCCTCGTTGGAGGCGCACGAGGTGTATCTGCGGGCGCTTCCGGAGCACGTGCCGCCGCGAGAAATTGTCGAGCAGGCGGCGACTTCCGGGGCTGCGGCGCTACGGGAGACCCGTTCCGCCCCGGACGACAACGGCATCCCCACGCTCGAGCATGCGCTGGGCGTGCGGGCGATCAAGATGGGCTGAGCCCACTTTCACCCGTCCGCTTCCTCGAATGGAGCGGCGAGGCGGCGCAGGAGCTCGGCGAGCTCAGCTTGGGCGCGGGTATCGAGCCCCTCGAGGAGTTCTGCCTCCCAGGCGAGCAGATCGGCCATCGCAGCATCGACGACGGCTTTCCCCTCCGCGGTGAGTCGCACGAGCACGACCCGACCATCGCGGGCATCGGCGGCGCGCTGCACGTATCCGGCCCGGGCGAGCCGGTTGATCCGGTTCGTCATCGTGCCCGAGGTCACGAGAGTCTCCGCGAGGAGTTTGCCCGGCGTGAGCTCGTAGGGCTCCCCGGATCGGCGCAGGGCCGAGAGCACGTCGAAGGCCCCGGATTCCAAGCCGTGGGTGTTGAACGCGGTGCGGCGGGCGAGCTCCAGTTGCCGCGCGAGGCGCGAGAGTCGCGAAAAGACCTGCAGCGGTGCGGGGTCCAGATCGGGTCGCTCGCGCCGCCATGCGGCAACGATTCGGTCGACCTCATCACGGGGCGTCATAACTGCAGATTAGTCCAAAAATCTACCCGCGCAGCGCCTCGGTGAGCTTCATCCGGCCGCCGGTATTGAGTACGGCGCGGGAGTACACGCGCCCGCCGATCCAAATCATGAGCGGAATCGTCACTAAGCACAGCGCGACGGCGAGAACGATCTCCCAGGTGGAAACGGCGTCGAAACCCATGCGAATCGGCATCATGAACGGGGAGAAGAACGGCACCTGCGAGAGCACTTTCGTCGCGAGGGAATCGGGCGCGTTGGGGATGAGGTAAATCCCAAGATAGAAGGGGATCATCATCCCGAAAATAAGCGGGGTGGTGACCGCCCCAGCGTCCTCCTGCCGGGAGACGAGGGAGGCGAGCCCGCCGAACAGCGATACGTAGATGGCGAACCCGAGGAAGAACCAGCCGAGCAGGCTCAACACGGAGATCCCGACGTTGATATCCCCAGCGCTGAACAGCCCCGCGGCCACCGCGCTGAGTGCGCCCGCCGCGGCGAAGAGCACCACCTGGATGAGCGCCATGATGCCGATGCCCAGCACCTTGCCGGCGAGTAGCTGGCCCGGCCGGATCGTGGCGAGCAGGATCTCCACTACACGTGAGGCCTTCTCCTCGATCACTCCCATAATGATGAGGGAGGCCGATTGGATGAGCGCGAAGAACAGCAACGAGATGGAGACGAACGCGGTGACGATCTTCACGCCGTCCAGGTCGCGCGCGGAGGTGACGGGGTTGATGTCCACGACGTCGACGCTGATGCTCGCGAGGTCCGACTGCACCTGGGAGAGATCCCCGCCGGCGGTCTCGATCGCGTCGAACAACACGTAGTCGGCAGCGGCATCGCTGCCCAGGGAGATGAGCGCCCCGTCGGGATCGCCGTCGAACCTGAATACCGGGGCGGTGGGACTGCCCGCGATGTACATGTCGATCTCGTCATCGATGAGTTCGGCGTCGGCGCCCGCTTCCGCGAGCGTGCGGACCTCCAGTTCGTCCCCGGATTCCGCCGCCTGCTGTTGCATGAACGGCCCGAGCGGTTCGGTCTCCTCCGAGACCCCGATCGTCGTCACCGATGCGGCGGACTCGCCCGTGAAATACGCCGCTGCCTGAACACCGCCGGCGATGAGGACGATGAAGATGATTGTGGAGATGATGGACGCTTTCGCGAATAGGCGAGCTTTCAGCTCCCGCTTCGCGACGAGCCAGATCGGTGAGGTACTCACTTCTCATCCCCCTCTTCCTCTTCGCCGCCGGGTTCGGTGACGACGTGGCGGAATAGATCCGAGAGCGGTGGTTGCACGGCCGCGAATTCCCGCACCGGGGAATGCTCGAGCGCGGCGCGCAGCAGCTGTTGGGCAGCCTCGTGCGCACCCGTGGGTAACTGCACCCGCGCGTCCGGGCCATCGGTGAGGACGACGGCGCCTGGGATGCTCGCCTGCGCGGCCCACGTCGGCGGCGCGGCGGGGGCGTCGACGCGCCACGTGGTCGTGTCGGTGTGACGTAGTTCGGCGATGGTGCCGAGGGCTACCATTTGGCCCGCGCGGACGATCCCCACCCGATCGCATAGACGCTCCACGAGATCGAGTTGATGGGAGGAGAAAATGACTGGTACTCCCGCCTCCGCGCGTTCCCGCAGCACGTTGCTCATCACGTCAACAGCGACGGGATCGAGCCCGGAGAACGGTTCATCGAGGATGAGCAGGTCCGGGTCGTGCACGAGCGCGGAGGCGAGTTGCACGCGTTGCTGGTTCCCGAGAGATAGCTTTTGCAGTTCGTCCTCCCGGCGGGAGGCGACGCCCAGCACCTCGGTCCAATGCTCCATCGCCGCGGTGGCTGCCGTGGACGTGAGGCCGTGCAACTCGGCGAGGTAGACGAGCTGGTCGCTCACCTTCATTTTCGGATATAGGCCCCGTTCCTCGGGCATGTACCCCACTCGGCGCCGCAGGTTGAGGTCCATCGGCCGGCCGCCGAAGGAAACCGTCCCAGAGTCAGCGGTGAGAACCCCGAGGGCGATGCGCATCGTCGTCGTCTTGCCCGCCCCGTTGGAGCCGACGAACCCGAACAGCTCCCCTTCGTTCACCGTGAATGTCATATCGGTGAGTGCACGGAGTGACCCGTATGTTTTGTTCAGGCCCGATATTTCCAGGTCTGGCATCCGCTCGCCCCCGTTGGTCCTTCGTGATCTCGCCCTAATACGTGAGTCCCCACACTAGTGCATAACCTGCTCTCGGAAGCAAGTTGATTATTCTTGGCGAGATTTCCAGGTGCGCCCGAGCGTCGGCTCGGGTTCCATTCCCCGCAGGCCGTTCCAGGCAAGATTGACGAGGTGAGCGGCGACGATTTCCTTCGACGGCGATCGTTCTTCCAGCCACCACTGGCCGGTGAGGGCGATCATTCCCACGAGCATCTGCGCATACAGCGGCGCCGCCTCCACGTCCATTCCCCGGCGGTCGAACTGCTCGGCGAGGAGGTGCTCGACTTGCGTGGCGACGTCGCCGATGAGGGAGGAGAACGTGCCGGTGGCTTGGGCGACCGGGGAGTCCCGCACGAGGATCCGGAAGCCATCGGTGTTCTCATCGATGTAATCCAGGAGTGCGAGCGCGGCACCTTCGACCGTGATCCGCGGGTGCCGCCCCGTAGTCAGCGCCGTGGTGAGGGCGGTGAGGAGGGTCTCCACCTCGCGGTCGACGATGACGGCGTACAGCCCCTCCTTACCCCCGAAGTGCTCGTACACGACCGGCTTGGATACTTCCGCGCGGGCGGCGATCTCCTCCACGGAGGTGCCATCGAACCCCTTCTCGGCGAAGAGCGTGCGCCCGATCGTGAGGAGCTGTTCGCGGCGCTGTTGGCCCGTCATCCGTGGGCGGCGGGGGGTAGAAGTCACGTTTCTATCATGCCGCATCGGGCTCTCGCCCGCGGGTGTGGGTGATGTCACGGCGCCCTGACCGGTGCCAGAGTCCGTGCCGGAGCTAGGTGGGTTTTTCCTTGGAACAGCGCGGTTTCTCTGCTTCGGCCCGGAAGCGAGATGCTGCGGGATCGCCGAACCGGCGCTCTGGGCATGTCCGCGGCGGCGCCTGGGAAATTTCGACGGGCTTGGTGAAACGCGCTAACATGGCGGCACCTGCGAAATGGGTATTCCGCCCTGGTGTAATGGCAGCACGACAGCCTTTGGAGCTGTGAAGTCTAGGTTCGAATCCTGGGGGCGGAGCTGGACGGGAACCTCATGCACCTCGGCTTCCACCTCGGGAACTGTATGAGCGAATTCGAACGGAAAATGTCGATCTCTTGGCTAGAGTGGGAGTCGTGAGCGAAAAGCCTGCCGCTGTCATCATCCTTGCCGCGGGGCAGGGGACACGGATGAAATCCACGTTACCGAAGGTGTTGCACACCATCGGGGGTCGAAGCCTATTAGGGCACGTGATCACCGCCGCCCGCGGGACCGAGCCCGAGCACGTGGCGGTCGTCGTCCGCCACGACCGTGACGCCGTCGCCGCCCACGCCCGGCACGTCGATCCCGCCGTCACCATCGCCGACCAGGACGAGGTGCCGGGAACGGGGCGCGCCGCGTGGTGCGCGATGCGCGCGCTGCCCGCCGAGCTGCGGGGCCCGGTGCTCGTGCTCGCCGCCGACGTGCCCCTGCTCAACACCGAAACTCTTTCCCACCTTCTCGCCGAGCACCGGGACG
>JAJYRV010000016.1 GCA_021793935.1 Actinomycetes bacterium
GTCGCGATGAAACAGGAGATCGTGCGGTCGCCGTCTGCCCAGGTGCCTTCGCTGGGATACAGCGAGTAGGGAGTTAGCTCGCTGGTGTTGAAAATGTATGCGGTGTCCTCCGCGGTCTCGCGGCACTCGCGGGAGGCGCGTTCCCGCACCTCATCCTCCCCGGGATAATCGCTGCCGGGGATCTCGATGTTCGCGGCCACTTCGAACCTGTGTGGCTCATCGCAGTGCACGGGTTGAAGTTCGTTGCTCTGCTCCGGTTCGAGCGACTGCAGGCACATCCCCTCTTCCAGTTCCGTGTCGGGAACGGTCGGCAGGGCGGAAGGCGAGCTACTGGGGGAGGTCGGGGTGTCGATGAGGTCGGAGATGAACCCGTAGGCCCCGACGAGGACGAACCCGGCGACGATGAGGAACGCGATCGAAGAAATCGCACATCCCGCTCCCCGCTTCTTCTTCGCCGGTGCCGCCGCCCCGCCTACACCCGGCCCGGCGACACCGCCCGGTGCCGATCCCGGGTGGAACGTGCTCGAGCGGGCCGGCGGGGCCGCAGGTGAGGAACCTTGCCCCGGGGCCGCGTAGGCGTTCGGAGCGGTGGCGGTGATCGCCCGCCCGGAATGGTCCGAATACGGGTTGCCCGGCGCCCGGTACAGGTCCGCCACCGACGGCTGCCCCCCGTCGGATTGCTCGGCGGCACCGCCGTGCCGCTCGGGGCCCGGCAGCGCGCTATAACCCATCTGCGAATAGGGATCCGAGGTCTGCTCGTCCCCGAAAGTGCCCGTGCCCACCCGTGGCGCCTCGGAATAACTCGACGACGAGATCGGCGCCGAAGGGATCGAGGAGTAGAACGGTTCCGACGACGGCGCGTAGGACGGCGGATCGGAGGGCGCCCTGGAGAACGGTCCGCTCGGCGGGGTGTGGGAGGCGGGCGAAGAAGAATTCTTGCGGTGAGAGTCGTCGTTCGTCATCACGTCATCCATTGAGGAGGTCAACCGCGACGGGGCCGGCGGTGGAGCGGGCGAAACAGATGATGTTCCGTTCGCCGTTTGACCAATTGTCTTGAGAAGGGACGAGGAACCAGGGGCGGTAATTCTCCGGCCACGACTCCACCGCAGGGGCGAGCTCGTCGAACGCGGCCTGGCAACGTTGCTCGGCGTCTTCGAACAGGGCGTCCTCCCCCGGGTAGTCATCGGTGCCGGCCGCGATGCGGTCGAGGACCTGCAACTGGTGCTCCTCAGCACACGGCGTGAGCGTCACTTCACCTACCTGCCCGGTTACGGGAAGGGTGACGACGCAGTTGCCCACATCGAGATTGATCGGCGACGCCGTCCGGGTACCGTCCACGTCCCCGGCAACGGGCTGCTCGGTGATCCGGGCGAACGTGCCATCGAGGAGGAAGGTGGCAAGGACGAGGATCGAGCCCGCGAGGAACAGCGCGGAGAGGATGATCCCGAATACCGCGGCCCCGCGCCCGCGGCGGCGATTGTGGCGCAGGCGTTTGAGCGCGCCGATTCCGAGCCCGAGCCCGAGCGGGCTGATCGGCGAGGTCACCAGCGAGGCGACGGCGAGGGGCTCGAGGGGTTGCTTCTCCAAGGAGGGGAAGGTGTAAGTGCCGGGGGGAGGGCCACCGGTGCCGTACCCCACAGGGGGCGGGTCCGCGGCAGGCGGCCCCGCCGGAGCCGGCTGATGAGCGCCGCCGGGGCCGCTGGGGTGCTCGGGGGAGAACCCAGGAGAGGCCCACGGAGATGTCTCATCGTTCGTGCCGGAGGATTCGTCCATGGAACAACCCTATCTTCCCCACCGGCGCTTCCATGCGCGCCCGAGTACAGGCGCTTTGCCACGGGCGAGGCAACCGTCGTCGAGCCGTCACCGCCCTTCCCATAATCGCGGGGGAGGACTACCATCGTCTGCCACGGCGCACTGGCGCGCACTTTTCGAAAGGTATTCATGCGCAGACTCCTGGTTGGCGGCGCAGCGAGCGCCCTTGCTCTGGCAGGCGTGGTCGGGCCCGCCGCGGCAGATACGGACGAGATCACCCTCACGCTCCTTGGCACCTCCGACACCCACGGCCACATCTTCAACTGGGACTATTTCGAGAATGCGCCCTACACCGATGACGAGGACGTCCTCGGGTTCACCCGGGTCGCGGCGTACGTCGACGACGTGCGAGCGGAGGTGGGAGACGAGCCCGTCATCCTCATGGACTCCGGGGACTCCCTACAAGGAACCCCGCTCACGTACTACTACGGGATGGGCGAGGGAGCGGACGCGGTGCTCTCCGGTGAGGACCGCCACCCGATCTCGGAGACATTCGACTACATCGGTTACGACACGCTGGGCATCGGGAACCACGAGTTCAACTACGGCCTGGACATGCTGGAGGCGTATGAGCGGGATCTGGATACCGATAACGGCGGGCCGGTTCTCCTCGGCGCGAACGTCCTCGACGCCGAGACCGGGGATCCCTGGCTCGAGCCGTACACGATCGTGGAACGGGAGATCGACGGGGAGACGATCAAGGTCGGGGTGCTGGGAATGGTCACCCCGTGGGTGAGTATCTGGGACAAACACCACGTCGAGGGCATCCTAGAGTTCGAGGATCTCGTCGTCACCGCCAAGGAGTGGGTGCCGAAGATCCAGGAGGAGGCGGACGTCGTCGTCCTCAACGTCCACAGCGGGAAGGGCCCGGTCAGCGACGAGGATTACGATGAGACCGAGAAGTACGAGGACGTCATCAACAACGTCGCCTACCAGGTACCGGGGATTGACTTCATCCTCTTCGGTCACACCCACAAGGACGAGCCCGAATCCTACATCACGAACGTCGAGGGGGAGGAGGTGCTCCTGAGCCAGCCCTACTACTGGACCCGCTCGATCACCCGCACGACGCTGAACCTCGTGCCCGAGGGCGAGGGGTGGACGGTCGACTGGAGCGAGGAGAACAAACCGAGGTCGACGGCGACGTACGGTTACGAAATCATGGCGGAGCACGAGGGGCTCTCCGACCTCATGCGGGACAAGCACGAGACGACGATCGAATATGTCAACACCCCGGTCGCGACGTCGCTGGAAGAGATGACCACCGAGACCGCGCGGTATGAGGACACCCCGATCCTCGACTTCGTCAACTACGTGCAGGAGCAGCGGATCATCGAGGCGATGGGCGAGGACCTCGGCGACCGCACGGTCATCTCCCACGCCGCGCCGTTCTCCCGGAGCTCGATATTGCCGGAAGGGGAGGTGACGATCCGGGACATCGCGGGGCTGTACATCTACGAGAACACCCTGCTGGGGATCGAACTCACCGGCGCCGAGGTCAAGGAATTCTTGGAGTACTCCGCCCGCTACTTCCAGCAGGTGGAACCCGGGGCCGATTTCGACCCGGAGGACGTGACGAACGCCCACTACGAGGGCGAATCCCGGGAGGTGCTCGACTACAACTACGACGTGCTCTCCGGCGTCCACTACTACATCGACATCTCGCAGGATGTCGGCGACCGGATCGCGTTGCTCTCCTACCCCGACGGGACCCCGGTCGAGGATGAGGACCTGTTCGTCATGGCGATCAACAACTACCGCCAGAGCGGCGGGGGAGGCTTCCCGCACGTGGCGCAGGCCCCCATCGTCTACGACGGCGCGGAGGAGATCCGCCAACTTCTCATCGACTGGGCGCTCGCGAACGAGGTGATCGACCCCGAGGAGTTCTACGACGAGAGTTGGTTCCTCGTGAGCGAACTCCCATCCCAGCCGGGGGAGCCGGACCCACCGGAGACCGAAGCACCCGGCCCCACTCACCCGCCGACCCCCGATCCGACCGACTCCGGTGAGCCGGACCCGAGTGACCCGGGCGGTGCGGGCCCGCCGGGCGGCGATGGCGGCGGCGAAGGCTCGCTCCCGGACAGCGGGGCGCCGGTCGGTCCGCTCGCCGCGGCGACCGCGGCGCTGCTGCTCGTGGGCGCGGCGGTGCTCATCGCGCGGCGGAAACTGGCCGTCAGCGCTCCGGCGGCTCGAGGTCGATGACGACGGGCACGTGATCGGAGGCCCCTTTTCCTTTGCGCTCATCCCGGTCGATCCACACCCGGCGGACCCGCTCGCTGGCCGCCGGCGAGGCGAACGCGAGATCGATCCGCATCCCGTTGTTGCGGGGGAACGCGAGGCGCTGGTAATCCCAGTAGGTGTACTCGCCCGGCGTGAAGCGGCGGCTCACTTCCTCATATCCGGCGGCTTCGATCTGCGCGAGCGCCGCCCGCTCCGGCTCCGACACGTGCGTGGCGCCGGCGAAGACCTCGATATCCCACACGTCCTCATCCAACGGGGCGACGTTCCAATCCCCGACCAACAACGCCGGCTCCCCGGCCCACTCCCGCGCGGCGTCCGCGAGTGCGCCCAGCCACGCGAGTTTGTAGTCGTAATGCGGATCGCCGAGTGCCCGGCCGTTGGGCACGTACACGCTCCACACCCGCACGCCCCCGCTCCCGTCGGCCCCGGGCGCGGCGCGGCCCACGATTGCCCCCAGCGCGCGCGGCTCCACCACCGGCTCCCCGCTACCGAAGGCGGGCTGAGACGGAAACGCCGTTTCGACGTCGTCAATCCCCACGCGCGAAACGATCGCCACGCCGTTCCACTGGTTGATCCCCGTGTGGGCGACCTCGTAGCCGGCCGCTTCGAACAACAGGTGGGGGAACTGGTCGTCGCGGCATTTGGTTTCTTGGATGGCGAGCACGTCGGTGTCGGTGCGATCGAGCCAGGCCAGGACCCGGTCGGCGCGGGTGCGGATGGAGTTGACGTTCCAGGTAGCGATGCGCATAGCAGGCCAATCTATCGCGAAGTTTTCGGTACTGTAGGAAACCGTGAACACTGACACGCTGAGCCGCCTCGCCGAGCTCGTGAAGGAACATGCCCTCGTGCACGGGAAGGTCACCCTCTCCTCGGGCAAGGAAGCCGACTACTACGTCGACATGCGCCGGGTGACCCTGCAGCACGAGGCCGCGCCGATCATCGGCCACCTGCTGCTGGACAAGCTCGAGGAAGCCGGCATGGGAGTCGGGGAGATCGACGCCGTCGGCGGACCGACGATGGGGGCGGACCCGGTCGTGTGCGCGGTCCAGCACGCCGCCGCGAGCCGAGGGTTGGCCCTCGATGCCTTCCTCGTGCGCAAGGAATCGAAGGGGCACGGCATGCGCCGGCAGGTGGAGGGGCCCGACGTCGCCGGCCGGGACGTGGTGATCCTGGAAGACACCTCCACGACCGGCGGCTCCATCCTCCAGGCGGTGGAGGCGACCCGCAATGCGGGTGGGAACGTCGTCGGCGTCGCGACGATCGTCGACCGCGATACCGGCGCGCGTGAGGCGATCGAGGAGGCGGGGCTGGCGTACGTGTGGTTGCTCGACGCGGCGGACCTCGGACTCACAGCGCACTAGGCGGGGCGGCGCAGGGACGCCAAGACGCGCACGCGTGATAGGTTCTACGCGTGCAACGGAACGTGGAGAGGTGGTAGGAGGACGAATGACTAGTTTGGGAATCGGCGGCGTGATCGGGGTGCTGCTCGTCATCGTCGTGATCGCCGTGGTGCTGTGGGCGATCGCCACCTATAACGGCTTCGTGAAACTACGCAACCTCGTGCAGGAATCCTGGCGGCAGGTCGACGTCGAACTGCAGCGCCGTTACGACCTCATCCCCAACCTCGTCGACACGGTCAAGGGATACGCCTCCCACGAGCGGAACCTGTTCGAACAGGTCACCCGGGCCCGTGCGCAGGCGGCGGGCTCCCACGGCGGGCCGGCAGAGCGGGCCGTGCAGGAAGACATGCTCTCCGCAGCGATCGGCCGGCTCTTCGCCGTCGCGGAGAACTACCCCGACCTGCGGGCCTCGGCGAACTTCGCGAGCCTCCAGAAGGAACTGGCGAACACCGAGGACCGCATCGCCGCAGGCCGCCGGTTCTACAACGCGAACGTGCGCTCCCTCAACACCCGCGTGGAGACCTTCCCGCCGAACATCATCGCGGGCATGTTCAACTTCACCAAGGCGGAGTACTTCGAGGTCACCGACCCGCAGGCACGCCAGGCACCCCGGGTGGAGTTCTAACCCCGAGCCGCCTACGGCGCGGCTTGCTCCGCGGCCTCCCCCGCCGGTTGCTCCGCCGAGGTGAGGCGCCGGACGATGCTGGCGACGTCCTCGTGGATCTCGTTCGGGCGGAACGGGAACCGCTCCACCTCGTGCGCCTCGGTGGACCCCGAGAGCACGAGATAGGTGCGAAGGCCGGCCTCCATCCCGGCGACGACGTCGGTATCCATTCGATCCCCGATCATCGCCGTGGACTCCGAATGCGCGTTGATCCGGTTCATCGCCGTGCGGATCATCACCGGGTTCGGTTTGCCCACGAAATAGGGTTCCCGCCCCGTCGCGGCGGTGATGAGCGCCGCGACCGAACCGGTTGCGGGCAGCGGCCCCTCCCGGGAGGGCCCGGTGACGTCGGGGTTCGTCGCAATGAACCGCGCGCCCCCTTCGATGAGCCGGATCGCGGTGGCGATCGCTTCGAAGGAGTAGGTCCGGGTTTCGCCGAGGACGACGTAGTCGGGGTCGATATCCGTGAGGGTGTAGCCCACCTCGTACAATGCCGTCGTGAGCCCGGCCTCCCCGATGGCGTACGCGCTGCCCTCGGGCACCTGATCCGCAAGGAACCTCGCGGTGGCGAGCGCGGAGGTCCACAGATCCGATTCCGCCACTTCCAGGCCCGCCGCGCGCAGGCGGGCGGCGAGGTCGCGAGGGGTGAAGATCGAGTTGTTCGTCAGCACCTGGAACGGGAGCTGCTGCTCGCGCAACTCGGCAAGAAAATCTGCCGCGCCGGGCAGGGCGTACGACTCGTGGACGAGCACGCCGTCCATATCGGTGAGCCAGGATTTAATCGTCATGCCCCTACTGTATGAGCCGGGGCCCGCTCGTGACAGGCATACTATCCTCGTGTCCGAAGAATTCACCTCTGCCACACCACCTGCTCATCTCCACGCCCCCGAGGCCGACCCGCCCGGCGCTGCGGGAAGCGATGCCGATCCGGCCGCGCGAGCGGTCGGGGTCGGGCCCTGGACCGGTGAGTGGCCCACCCAGGAGCACTACGATCCGGAACTGCTCGCGACCGGCGACCGGCGCAACGTCGTCGACGAATACCGGTATTGGAAGCTCGAATCGATCGTTGCGGATCTCGATACCCGGCGCAGCCCCCTGCACGTGGGGATCGAGAACTGGGGCCGGGATTTCAACATCGGCTCGGTCGTGCGCACCGCGAATGCCTTCAACGTCGCCGCCGTCCACATTATCGGCCGACGCCGATGGAACCGCCGGGGCGCAATGGTCACCGACAGGTACCTGCACGTGTTTCACCACGAGACGGTGGCCGAGTTCGTCGCCTGGGCGCGCGAAGCGGGGGTGGAGGTGCTCGGCGTGGATAACGTGCCCGGATCGGTGCCGCTGGAACACCGGCCCCTGCCCCGGAAAGCGGTGATGGTCTTCGGTGAAGAGGGCCCGGGCCTGAGCGAGGAGATGCGCGCGGCGGCCGCGGAAGTCGTGCACATCACCCAACACGGCTCCACCCGCTCCATCAACGCGGGCGCCGCCGCGGCGGTGGCGATGTGGGCGTGGATGCTGCAGCATGGCGATCCGGGGAAAGGATGAACGTGCACACGGGAGCGGAACTGCCAGCGGAGTTCCTCACGCACCTGGCCGGAAACGACCGCCTCGAGGTGTCTGACCCGGCCGCGCTCCGCCGCGCCTGGGAGGCGTGGGCGACCCTGTACGACCCGAACGGGCAGGAGCCTTCGCAGGACGCCTTCGATGCCTTCTTCACCCGCCGCGAACTGCCCACCCCGCTGGCGTCCTGGCGCTTCGCGGGGACGGTACGCAAGTCCCAACGGGTCATCCTCGACGCGACTCGAGACGTGCCACGTGACCGCGCGGGGGAAGGGCTGCACATCGTTGCCCCACCGGGCGCCGGCAAGACTCTCATCGGCCTGCTGCTGGCCATGAGAGCCGGGCACACGACGCTCGCGCTCGCCCCCACGGCGACGATTCGCCACCAGTGGGCCCGCACCGCGCGCGCACTCGCCGCCGGGACATGGGGCGAGGACGATCCGGAGGTTCCCCGCGGAGCGGTGAGCGAGGACCCGCACGAGTTGGGCGATCTCACCGCGCTCACCTATCAGATGCTCTCCGTCGTCGGCGCGGACAACCCGTTCGAGGAACTCGCCCGGCGGCGCTGGATCGACGAGCTCGTCGACGGCGGCAGAACCGCCACCGACGCCGCGGCGTGGGTGACGGAGCTCGAGGAGACCAACCGCAAGTCCTTCCGGCGCGGGATCAAACGCCGGGCGCGGGCGATCCGGCGCGACATCGTGCGGGAAGACCCTGAACGGCTGGAGGAGGTGCTCCATCCGAACGCCCGGGAACTCATCACCCGGCTCGCCGAAGCGGGGATCGGAACGATCATCCTCGACGAGTGCCACCACCTGCTCGATCACTGGGCGCTCGTGGTGCACTGCCTCGTCCACAAGTTGCGCGCGCGGGGGATCACCCCGCAGCTGATCGGGCTCACCGCGACCTTGCCGTCGGCGGAGGATGGCGAGGCGTACGAGAACTACACGCGCCTGCTCGGCGAGGTGGATTACGAATTGCCCACACCCGCGGTGGTCAAGGAAGGCAACCTCGCCCCGTACCGCTCCTTCGCCTGGTTCGTCAGCCCCACCCCACCAGAGCTGGAGTTCATCGCGCACCACGAGAAGCGCCTCGCGGAGCTCATCGCGGGGACCTTCCGCGCGGACGGCGGAAAGACCTTCCTCACCCGGGTGCTGCAGGCGGGGGAGGGAACCCCGGAACAGCGGCTCGCGCAGGCCTTCAAAACGGATCCCGTGATTGCTGAAGCGGCCTGCCGGATGCTTTCGCAGGTTGCCCCGGGAGACCCGTTGGTGGAACTGTTCCCAGCGAACGCAGCCGTACGCCCCGACACCGAACAGCAGATCCGCCTCCTTGCCCGGTACGCGCTCACCGTGCTCCTTCCCGACCCGGACTCCGCCTCGGAGTGGGCCCGGATCAAGAGTGTGCTCGTCGATTTCGGCTACCACCTCACCGACCGCGGGATTCGCCGCGGGCGAGACCCCATCGACGCGATTCTCGCCACGACGGTAGCCAAGGATCACGGCGTGCTCGAGGTGCTCCGGCTGGAACGGGAGAGGACGGCGCAGGTGCGCGCCGTCGTCGTCTGCGATTTCGCTGTGCACGGACACCTGCGGGGCATGCAAGCGGACGAACGCGGCGGGGGCCGTGCGGGCGCGCTACGTTGCCACGGGATTCTCGCGGGCGCCAGTGAGATCGCGGACATGCGGCCCGTGCTCGTGACGGCGCAGCACCTGCGGGTGCCGCGAAGTGCGGGCAAGCACCTTGCCAAACAGCTCGGCGAACTCCTCGGAGAAGATTTGGAGGCGATCCCGGTCGAGGGGGTGGCGCACGTGTGTGAGATCGAGCCGGCAGCGGGATCGGCGCGAGTGCTCGCCGCGGTGTCGGAGTTGATGACCCGCGGGGAGATCGGCCTCATCGTCGGTACGCGCGGACTGCTCGGGGAAGGGTGGGACTGCCCGGCGGTCAACACGCTCATCGACCTGTCCGCCGTCGCCACCTCCGCCTCGACCCAGCAGCTCCGCGGCCGTACCCTGCGCCTGGATCCGGCGTGGCGGGATAAGGTCGCCCACAACTGGGCGATCACCTGCGTTATCGAACCGAGCGTCGAGGTCGACGGGCTCGGCGATGTTGATCGGCTGCACCGCAAACTCTCGATGGTGTGGGGCCTGAGCCTGGAGGGGAGTGACGCGGTGATCAAGGGCGCGGAACACACCCTCAGCCCCGAGCACGCCCAGATGCTGGGCGATCTCATTCACAAGGAGCACAACGCCACGACGGCCCGGCTCAACCGGATCTGCGCGGATACCTTCCCCGCGCGGGCCGAGACCTATCGTCGATGGCGGGTGGGGGAGGCATACGTCGGCCTCGCGAGCCCCGCGGCGCGGATCACCCCCGAACGCCGGTTCGCGAACCCGTTCCGATCCGGGATCACGTTCGAGGTGTTCTTCGCCGTCGTGGCCAGCCTGATGGGGTTCGGGCTCTACCAAGGAGTCAACTCGTATCTCCGCAGCGGCGGAAGCCTCACCGCGGGCGCAATCACCGCCGTGTGCTTCGTAGCGCTGTTTGCGTACTTCGCGCGGAAGAACCTGCGGGCGCTGTGGCAGGCGGTGAAGCAGTTCGCCCTACCGCTGACCGCCTACAAGGGGGCCGCGCTCGCGATCGCCGCTACGCTCGCCCGCCGCGGGGAGGTCCCCGAATTCGGGGCGAACAACATCCACGTGGTGGCCGAGGGGAAGGCGAAGATGCCCGCGCGGTACACGGTGAGGGTCGTCGGGGGCACCGATGCGGAGCAGGCGGCGGTGCTCGATACCCTCCGCGACCTGTTCGAACCGGTCACCTCACCCCGGTTCGTGCTGGAGGTGGGCGTGGGCGAACTGGACTGGAAACGCCCCTTGAGCCTCATCGCTGTGCGCGTTCTGGGCCGTTTCGGGTACCGGTCCCGGTTCTTCGGCCTGCCCCGCGCGCTCGGCAGGCGCCGCGATGACGCGCAGTTCTTCGCCGCGCAGTGGGAGAAGCTCGTGGGGCCGTGCGAGCTGCATGAGATCACCAGCCCCGAGGATATGCAGATTCTCACCACCGCCAGGAAACAGTTCGGCGGCGGCGCGGCTCAGGTGGGCCGGCGTGAGGTGTGGGCGTAGGAACGCGCCGAAATAGGCGGAAGGTCCGCGTTCGGGTACGGTCCGGGTACGCCTATGGCGCAAACGGTGTTCGCCACGTGGTCCCAAGATGCGATTTGGGTCCGCAACGTGGAACAATGGGATGCGGAAAATGTCCACTACACCTTGAGAGGGTCATATGGCTATCGCAACGCCAGAGCAGTACATCGAAATGCTCGACCGGGCGAAGGAGAACCAGTTCGCCTACCCCGCTATCAACGTCACCTCATCCCAAACCCTCAACGCCGCGCTCCAGGGGTTCGCGGAAGCGGAGTCTGACGGGATCATCCAGGTCTCCATCGGTGGTGGTGAGTACTGGTCCGGCCCGACGATCAAGGACCGAGTGACCGGGTCGATTGCCTTCGCGAAGTTCGCTGCGGAAGTGGCGAAGAACTATGGTGTCACGGTCGCCCTGCACACCGACCACTGCCTGAAGTCGAAGCTTGACGACTGGGTGCGCCCGCTGCTCACCCACGAGATCGAGCAGGTGAAGCGTGGCGAGAATCCGCTGTTCCAGTCGCACATGTTCGACGGCTCGGACATTCCCCTGGATGAGAACCTCCGCGTGGCCGAAGAACTCCTCGACCTCTCCCAGCAGGCACGCACCATCCTCGAGATCGAGGTGGGGGTCGTCGGTGGTGAAGAGGACGGCGTCATCGCGGAAATCAACGAAAAACTCTACACCACCCCCGAGGACGGGCTCGCGACCGTGCGGGCACTGGGCACCGGCGAAAAGGGTCGCTACATGACCGCGCTGACCTTCGGGAACGTCCACGGCGTGTACAAGCCCGGCGCGGTGAAGCTCCGCCCCGAGCTCCTCGGCCAGATCCAGGAAGTCGTGGGCAAGGAAGTTGGCAAGGACAAGCCGTTCGACCTCGTGTTCCACGGCGGCTCCGGCTCCTCCGAGGAAGAGATCGCCACCGCGGTACGCCACGGCGTGATCAAGATGAACATCGACACCGACACCCAGTACTCCTTCACCCGTGCAGTTGCCGAGCACATGTTCCGCAACTACGACGGCGTGCTCAAGGTGGACGGCGACGTCGGTGTGAAGAAGCAGTACGACCCGCGCGCCTGGGGTAAGTCCGCAGAGGACCTGATGGCCAAGCGGATCGTCGAAGCTTGCCAGCAGCTCGGCTCTGCCGGCAACAAGATGAGCTAAGTATCGCTCCCAAAAACCGAGAAGGGTCTTACGCCGGTTCTCAAGCAGAACCAACGGTGTAAGGCCCTTCTCGTTTGCGCGAGGCCGGGCTTCTATATTCGGTAGCGGCCGGTGAGAGTTCGCCGCCCGAGCTTCGCCGCGCCGTTGGGCCCAGACGGCCGGTATTGCAAAGGGGTGGCCTCAGCAGGCGCGCAGGGCCGGATCTCAATACGGGCGACTTCACGGGAGATCGTCTACGGAGCCCGCCCAAGCTCGCGGGCGACCTGGCGGGTCGACCACTGACGGTCGCGGTGTTTTTCTATCTTGATGCGTTCTTCCAAGCACCGTTGACGGTACCGTGTAGCCACGGGAGTGTGATCTTTTCGATCAGTAATTTGACGGTTACCGATCCAGCATCACATTCCTGGTTTACTTCCCCACAGATTCTGCAGGCCCCGGAGGGCGGGGGTGCATTCCCAAATAGATCTCAGCGGTTTTGGGGACGGCGTGGGGAGCCTGTTAAAGTAGCGCCCGACCCCTGGCGCCCAACCGTGGAGGACTCGTGGACCCCCCAATGTCGGAGGCTCCCGTGCCCCCGCCCAGACCGGACCAACCCTCACGGCGCCGCTGGGTCCCGTGGCTGATCGTGCTCGCAGGGGTGGCCTTCATCGCCGCCGTCGTCATCTTCGCCGTGCTTCCCCGGGGCGAGGAACCCCGTGGGGGTCTTGCGATTCCCGACGACGAACTGCGCGCGCTGATTAACGCCGAGCTGGGCCAGCCCCGGGATGCGGACATCTCCGCGGGTGATGCGGCCTCGCTCACCTCCGTGGGCGAGTCCTCGCCCGAGTTGATCGCCGCGGACATCGGGATCATCGAGAGCATCGAGGGATTGGAACACTTCACGAACCTGCGGACCCTCGTGCTGGAGGATAATTCGCCGTACTTCGGTTCGCTCGATCCGCTCGACCTCTCCCCGCTGGCGCAGTTGACCGAGCTGGAAAAGTTGAGTCTGAACTTCAGCAGGGTCCGTGACGTCGCCCCCCTGGCGGGCCTGGAGCGCCTACACACGCTGGAACTCGTGGGGAACGAGCTCACCGACCCCGCGCCCCTCGCTGAACTCACCCGGCTGCGGAACCTCAACCTGCTGGGTAACGCCATCACCCGGCTCGAGTGGATCACCCCGTTGAAGGACCTCCAGCGCCTCGACCTGTCGATGAACAACGTCAGTGATCTGTCCGGGATCGAGGCCCTCATGAACCTCGAGGAGCTCAACCTGAGCAGCAACCGGATAGAGGACACCGGCCCTCTATCCGATCTGCGTTCCCTGGACGACCTCGATCTCACCGCGAACCTCATCGTCGATGCCGCCCCGCTCGCACCCCTCCTGGGGATTGACCGGCTCAAGCTCAGCACCCAGCACGTGACCGGCGATCTCACCCCGGGCGACCACCCGAACCCCGTGCGGGACTCGCGTGGCGAGGTCGTCCCGCTGGAGCCGGGCGGCACCGTGCGCTACGACGAGGAGGGCCACACCATGCGCGTGCCCCGCAATACAGATGCCTTCAACGACCTGCTGCGCTGGGAGACGGTGCTGCACGGGCCCGGCGGGCAGGAGCACACCTTCGACGGCGTCATCGAACTCAGGAGGGACGCGGCGTGAGCGGGCGTATCAAGGTACTCATCGCCGTCGTCGTCGTGATCGCCCTCGGAATCACGGCCTGGCAGTGGGTGGTGGGCCGGGCCGTCGTCGAGATCCCGGACCGCGACTTGCGCAGCGCCGTCGCCTACCGGATCGACCAGTCCGAACGTGAGGACATCAGGGTGCGGGATGCCCGCGCACTCTCCCTGGTGGTCGCCCGCGATGCCTCGGTACACGACCTGACGGGGGTGGCCGAACTCACGAGCCTGGAGGAACTCATCCTCCCCGGTAACCAGCTCACAGACCTCGGCCCGCTCGCGGGGCACGGGCAGTTGCAGGTGCTGGACGTCGAGCGCAACCAGGTCGAGGACCTCTCCGAGCTATCCGAGATCCACACCCTCACCGACCTGCGCCTCTCCTCCAACACCGTCACCGATATCGCTCCACTCGCCAGTCTCACCGGTCTGCAGCGACTGGGGATCTCCGAGAACCGGGTCACCGACCTGGCGGCCCTTGCCGGCGCCGCCGACCTGGAGCACCTGCACGCCGAGGGCAACAAGATCGCCGAGGTGGGAGCCCTCGCCGGGCTGGGCAACCTGCACACCCTGCACCTCGACAGCAATGAGATCACCGACCTCACGCCCCTGGGCGAACTCCCGGCGCTGCACGAACTCACCCTGTGGAACAACCGGGTCGAGAATCTCACGCCTCTGGCTGCCGCAGCAAACCTCTCCGAGCTCGACCTCGGTAAGAACGAGGTGAGCAGCCTCACGGGGATGGAAGGGCTGAGCGAGCTGCGCACCCTCGGGCTGTTCGACAACCAGGTCGCCGACCTCGCCCCACTCACCGGGCTGACGACCCTGCAGCGCCTGGACCTGCGGCGCAACGAGGTCGAGGCCCTCCCCGACTTCACCGGCCTGGAGAACCTCCACACCCTGTACCTCGGCGGCAACCGGATCGAGGAGCTGGAGCCGCTGACCGGCCTGCCGGCGATCCGCAACCTCGACCTGTCCGACAACGGGCTGCGAGACCTCTCCGGCCTCGCCGCGCTCGAGGGAGTCGAGCACCTCGACCTGCGCGGCAACGACATCGAGGATCTCACCCCGCTTGCGGGTCTGACCTCGCTGCGGTCGATCACCCTCGCGGGCAACCCGGTCACCGACCTCTCGCCGTTGGACGATCTTCCCGACCTGTCGTACGTGGACCTGCGGGAGTGAGCGGTCTCAGTCGTCCTCGATGTGGTGCACGTGTCGGCGCGCGCTGAGCAGGTCGATCTCTGGTAGCCACGCCACGTGGCGTTCGACGTCGTTGAGCACCTGGGTCACTCGAGCAGAGTCGGCGGCGGTGACGACCACGCCGATGAGAGCCCGGCGGTGTAGGTCGAGGTGGCCGACTTCTGCCACCGACACCTCGAACCGGCGGCGGATCTCGCCGATGATGGGGCGTACGGCGGAGCGTTTGGCCTTCCGGGAACCTACCGCACCGAGGAGGATGTCGAACTCGATAGCCGCGTACCACATTATTCCAGCATGCCAGAGCCCTACTTTCAGCAGAAGGACGTAGATTGCTTGATACGAACCTGCCCCGTAAGAAAATCTTCATGCGCCTGCCCACCGCTGAGCTCGAGCACGTGCCCGCCCCTATCTTGCCGCCCGGCTATTGGTTTGCGACGTACACCCCTGGGCGCTGCGAGGACTGGGCGCGAGTTGAGACCCGCGTGGGAGAGTTCTCCTCAACCGAAGCAGCCGTGGAGTATTTTCGCCTCGTGTTCCTCGCCCACCCTGACCTGGCCCGCAAGCACGTCCAGTTCGTCTTCAATCCTGCGGGAGTCGCGGTCGCGACGGCGTCCGCATGGTTTGGGTATGCGGGCGATGGAACGCGCGTGCCGACCTTGCATTGGGTTGCCGTCGACCCGGCCGAGCAGGGGCGTGGCATAGGTAGAGCGGTATGCGCTCAAGCGCTGCGGTGCTGGCAGGGCCGGGGCCAGGATGTGTGGTTGACGACGCAGACCTGGAGCCACGTCGCCGTCGGGCTTTACCACTCGCTCGGATTCCGGCTGAGTACCGATGCGGCGTTCCGCTACGACGCGGTTGAAAACGGCCGGCTCCTCGTGCGGGAGAGTCCGAACGAGTACGCGGAGGCGGTGGCGGTTCTCGAACAGGTCATGGATCCCGAACTGCTCGACGAGATGACGAGAGCCGCCTGTTAAGTACGGGCAGAGGCCGTAATGGTTAGGGGGCGCACAACCTCTGCCCGTTAGA
>JAJYRV010000397.1 GCA_021793935.1 Actinomycetes bacterium
GATCTGCCGGCGCAGCACGGGCGCGCACGCGAGCGCCGTCGTCGCCGCGATTGCTGCGGCGGCGAACACGGCGTAGAAGCCGCTGCGCGCACCGTAGGTATCGATGATCCGCCCCGCGACCGCCGAGCCCAGGGCGAAGCCCAGACCGATCGAGGTGCCCGTCCACGCGAGGCCCTCGGTGAGGCGGTGGCGGGGCACGAACTGTTGTACGAGGTTATTGCCGGAGATGATCGTCGGGGCGACCGCGAAACCCGTGACGAACATCGCCGCAGCGAGGACGGGCAGGCCGGTGATGACCATGAACAGGCTCGCCCCGATCGCCACCGTGAGGATCCCGAACACGAACTGCTTCCACAGCGGCAGGAGGAAGGAGCGGGTGCCGTAGAACAGCCCGGACAGCAGCGAACCGGTGGCGAGCGAGGCGAGGACGAGCCCGGCGTACTCCTTCTTGCCGAGCTCCTCGGAATAGCCGATCGAGGAGACGTCCGAGGCGCCGAAGATCGTCCCCAGGCACAGGAAGATCGCGACGACGACGATCATCCCCCCGTCCGCGAGCACCGTACCCGCGCTCGACTCACCCTCCCGGCCGAGCGTGGGTGGTTCCGTCGCGCGTTGGGCGAGGAACCAGAAGCCCCCGCCTCCGGCGATGACGATCGCCGCGGCGAGCCCGGCGAGCGGATTGAACTGGGTGGCGAGGAAGGTGGCGAGCACCGGCCCGGCAACGAAAACGAATTCATCCAGCACCGATTCCCACGAGTACGCCGTGTGCAGGCTGCCCGGTTCGGTGATGACGTGGCTCCACCGCGAGCGGGTCATCGCCCCCATCGAACCCACGCTCGCGCCCGCGATCCCCGCGGCGAGATAGACCCACACGTGATGCGCGTGCACTCCCGCAGCGAGCCCGAGGCCCGTGAGACCGGTCATCGCGACGGTGAGGAAGGGCCGCATCACCCGCGCCTGCCCGTACCGGTCGACGAGCTTCGCCAGTTGCGGAGCACACAGGGACTGGCTGATCGTGTAGATCGCCGCCGTCACCCCGGCCACCGTGTACGCGCCGTACACCTCCGAGGTGAGCAGGACGATCGAGATCGTCACCATCGAGATCGGGAAACGGGCGAGCACGCCCGCGATCGAAAACTGTAATGCCCCCGGATAGGCGAAGATCTTCCGGTACGGACCAAGCACACCGTGATTGTGCCAAACAAATGCCGGGACCGGGTTTCGGAGCAGTACAGTTGGGGGTAGTCAATCCTCAAGGAGCATTCATGCAAGGTGCGGATGTGCTCGCTGCGGCGATGCGCCTGCGAGCGGTGCGTGCAGCTGGGAAGTTCGCGTGGGCGGGGCATTCGCTGTTGCCGGCCGCCGATTCGGTGCGGGTGTCCTCGGCACGCCACGTCGCCGCGCTGTACGCCGATAACGGCCACCACGAGGACGCCGCGCAGGTGCTGCGGGCGGCGGCGCAGCGGGCGCAGGGCCCGGCGAAACGGGAGCTCAACGCCGGCCGGGTGCAAGCCCAACTCGACGCGGGGACCACCCCCGGGGACCTCGACGACGTGCTCTCCGCGACCCTGCGCGACGCCGACGCCGCCCTCGCCCGTTCCGACATGCCCGCCACGGCGAGCCGGCTCACCGACGCGCTCGCGATCGCGTTCCACCCCACCCGCCACCTGCTCACCGACCCCTCGCCGCTGCTCACCTCCCCGGACTCCTTCCTCGCTCCACTGCACCGGTCCGCCGCCCTCAAGGCGCTCACCGAGCCGCGCCGGGACGTCGCCGCCCGCCCGCGCGCCGAAGAATCCTCCCGCGTGCTCGTGCTCACCCTCGACAACTCGGAGATGGTGCAGCCGCTCATCGCCCACTACCAGAATCCCGAATACGCCGACTCCGGCCGCGAGGTGCGTTTCCGCGAACTCGCCTCGGTGCCCGGCCTCGCCGCGCAGACCGACCTGCGTTCCCTCATCGCCGCGAAGCTGCGCTACTCCCTATCCGGGATGCGGATTCCGCTCCCGCCCGCGCTCGCGGCCGATTTCGAATGGGCGGAGGCGATCTTCGTGGAGTGGGGCCACCGCGCCCTGGTGTGGGCGAGCCTGCTCGACACGGACGTTCCGATCATCGGGCGCGTGCGCAAGTACGAAGCGATGACCCCGATGCCGCTGCTCACCGCGTGGGAGGAGGTCGGGCGCACGATCTTCGTCGCCGAAACGATCCGCGACGTCGTCGCCGCGACCGCCCCCGCTGCCCGGGCGACCCGGAGCGTCGTCATTCCCGAACGGGTGGACCTGCCGGAGTTGCAACGCACCAAGCGGCCCGAAGCGGCTCGGACGATCGGGCTCGTGGGGTGGAACAAGGTGAGCAAGGATCCCCAGTGGGCGTTCGACGTCGTCGAAAAGCTCCGGGAAACCGACCCGACCTGGCGGCTGCTCCTCGTGGGGGAGACCGCGCCGGCGAACACGGGGGCGGACGGGTATTACGAGGACCTCACCCGGCGGATTTTGAAGTTCAAGGACGCCGTCGAGGTCACCGGCTTCACCGAGGACCTATCGACCACGCTCACCCGAGTGGGGGTCATCCTTTCTTCCTCCCGGCTCGAGGGCCAACACGATTCGCTCGTGCAGGGGGTCGCCTCCGGGGCGCTACCCGTCGTGCGCGACTGGCCCGACCTCGTGCGGTGGGGCGGCGCCGGGGCGGTGTACCCGAAGGAATGGGTGGTCGCCACGGCGGCGGACGCCGCCGCACGGATCGAGGCCGCGGGCCCGGCGCCCTCGGTCTCACCGGAGGCGAAAGCCGCCCAGAGCTGGGTGGCCAAGCACTACGACCCGGACAAGCTTCAGCAGACCTTCGACGCGGTGGTGTTCGGGGCGGACCGCAACCGGCGGCTGCG
>JAJYRV010000398.1 GCA_021793935.1 Actinomycetes bacterium
CGCGACCGCCCACGCGTTCATCGATGCCACGCTCGGGCGCGGCGCGCTCGTCGGCGAGCTCATGGGAGTATTCCCCGCGGTGGAGCCCGGGGCCATTCGGGAGTCATTGGCGCAGGGGTTTGACGAATTCTTCGCGGCGCTCGGGCTGCCCGCGCCGCTGCTGTCCTATCTGGAGAGCAGAACGAGCGCGACGGAGCTGCCCGGCGCCCAGGAGGTGCACCCGGCCTCGTTCGCGCGCAGCGTGCGCCGCGTCGTCACGGAAGCATCGAGCACCGTATCCGAACGCGCTGAAGCGATGCGGGCACGCGCGGTTGCCGTGCGCACCCGCGCCGAGACCGCTTTCGACGCCGCCGAGGCGTTCGCGGAAGACGTTGTGCTGCCCGTTCGGCAGAACTGGGTGAGCCCGGCGCTCGCGGTCGCAGAAACCGCCCTGGGCGTCCTCGCGCTCCGTAAGGCTCGCGCGCTCGGCGGCGCGGGGGGCGGGGCGCTCGGAGTGGGGGCCGTGCTGCTGTTGGGCGACGCCGCCGTCAACACCGTCATCTCCCTCGCGCCGCTGTTGCGGCGGAAACACTGACCTTCTCCGGAGGTTTGCGGGCCCGCGCGCCCGGGGGTTAGTCCTCTGCGGAGATTGCGCGCAAGGTCGCGGTGTCGAGGCCGAGAACGGCCTCCTCATCGGGGCGGTGGGGCAACACGTTGGTGATGTAGGAGTTCACGGCCTCGGTGAGAGGCACGTCGTGGCCCGCGTTCTCCGCGATGAACCAGCGGTGTTCGAGGATCTCGTGGAACATCTCCGCCGGCTCGAGCTTCCCGCGATACTTCGGCGGGATCATCCGCTGCACCACCTCGAAGACGTCGGTGAGCCAATCGTGGGCGACGTACTCCTCCGGGTCCCCGAGGCGGTCGTTCGCCATCCGGTAGGTATCCATGTCGTTGAGCAGCCGGCGGGCCTGGTTCTCCTGCACGTCCAGCCCTGTCAGGCGCATGAGCCGGCGGTGGTGGTGGCCCGCGTCGACCACCTTCGGTTCGATGACGACCGAGGTGCCATCGAGGTCGGTGCTCATCGACATCTCGCCCACGTCAAAGCCGAGCTCGTTGAGCCGGCGGATCCGCTCGGTCACTCGCCAACGCTCTTCACCGCCGAAGGTTTCACTCGCGGTGAGCTCCTGCCAGAGGCCGTGGTAGCGTTCGGCGATCCGGTTGCCCACCTCGATCGGGTCGGTGCCCTCGGGAAGCAGGCCGCCGGCCTCGAGGTCCATGAGTTCACCGATGATGTTCACCCGCGCGATCTCCAGGTCGTATTCGCGTTGGCCATCGGTGAGCCGGTCGTGCAGGTCACCGGTCTCGGCGTCGACGAGGTAGGCGGAGAAGGCGCCGGCATCGCGGCGGAACAGGGTGTTCGAAAGGGAGACATCGCCCCAATAGAACCCGATGAGGTGCAAGCGCACGAGGAGCACCGTGAGCGCGTCGATGAGCCGGGTCGCCATGTTCGGTGCGAGGTGCCGGGAGAACAACAGCCGGTAGGGCAGCGAGAACTTCAGGTGCTTGGTGATGAGCACGGAGTCGAGCGGGCGCCCGTGTGGGTCCTGCCGCCCGGTGATCACGCCGACGGGTGTGACCGAGGGGAGCTCGAGGCGTTTGAGATCGCGCAGCAGCGCATACTCGCGGTAGGCAACCGTCTCCCCGATCTCCTTGATCGCGAGCACGCGCCCGGAGACGCGGACGAACCGGACGACGTGGCGGGAGATCCCTCGCGGGAAGGCGGCGAGGATGTCCTCGGGCCACTCCTCCAGCGGGATCTGCCAGGGGAGATCGAAAAGCGCGGGGTCGGGCGACACAGCGGTGATCTGCAACGGGGTTGCCATGCTCCCAGTCTGGCAGATGAACCCCCGAAAGGCTCCGGGAAGCGGGCCCGGGCCGCGGTTTGAGTGGGCAGAGCAACGGCCCCGAGGAAACTCCTCCTCGGGGCCGCGCGGGGATAGTGAACGGGACTATTCCGGCAGGCGTTCACCGGATGCGGCGGAGAACATGTGCTGTTCCCCTTCGCGGATCTTCACCCACACCCGGTCGCCCTTCATCGGGGGCGTGCGGGGGTTGACCCGGACCACGAGCTGCGATTCGCCCGCGCCGGATCGGATGTTCTCGGCCTCTTCGGTGGAGGCGAGCTCGCCGTACACGTATGCGTCGGAGCCGAGCTCCTCGACGAGGTTGACGTTGATCGCGAACGCACCGTCGCTGCCCTCGGCAACGACGTCGAGGGATTCGGGGCGGAACCCGAGGGTGATCTGGCCGCCGTCGTCGGCAGTGAGCGCATCGGCGGTGGCCCGGGGGAGGGGGATGTGGGCATCGCCGAGGTGGGCGACGCCGTCGTGAACCTTGAACGTTCCCAGGTTCATCGCGGGCGAGCCGATGAACCCGGCGACGAACGTGTTCGCCGGCTTATCGTACATCTCCCGCGGGGTGCCCACCTGCTGGAGCACACCGAAGTTGAGGACGGCGATCCGATCGCCCATCGTCAGCGCTTCGGTCTGGTCGTGGGTCACGTACACGGTCGTGACGCCCAGGCGGCGCTGCAGCGAGGCGATCTGGGTGCGGGTCTGCACACGCAGCTTCGCATCCAGGTTCGACAGCGGCTCGTCCATGAGGAACACCTGGGGGTTCCGGACGATCGCCCGGCCCATCGCCACCCGCTGGCGCTGACCACCGGAGAGGGCCTTGGGTTTGCGGTCAAGGTATTCGGAGAGGTCGAGGATCTTCGCGGCCTCTTCCACCCGCTCGCGGATCTCCGCTTTCGGCTTGCCCGCAATCTTCAGCGCGAAACCCATGTTGTCGGCCACCGACATGTGGGGGTAGAGCGCATAGTTCTGGAACACCAT